>DBME01000145.1 GCA_002298155.1 Holophagaceae bacterium UBA706
GTGGCCCTCCCCCTTTCGGCTTCGGCGGGGCCGGAGGCATGAGCGGAGCGATGCGTTAACAGAGCTCAGAGGGCAAGATTTCTAGGGCCATCCAAGGCCACTCTGCACTCTTTCCTGGATGTACAAGGGGTTTTGTTAGCACCTCTAAAGCACGGGGCGGTTTTCGGCATCCCCAAGCCCATTCCCACGATCAGGCCTTGCCTTGAGCCGAGGGAAGGCCCGGTGACGGATCGGGCTTGGGGGTGGTCGCCCCTCCCGGCGCCGGCGATTCCTTCCCGGTGATTACGGGCAAGGAGGCGGAAGGCTTTTGCCCCAGAGCTGGCGCCGGATTGCCGGGAAGGGGCGGGAGCTCCGGGAATTTCAGCGTGAGCACGAGATCAGGCCACCCGAACACCCGCAGGTAGCACTGGCCGCCTTGGAGGGGAGCCGCCAGGTCGATGGATTCATGGCCTTCCTCGATGGTCACCCTGGCTTTTTCCCAGGGGCCATCCGGCGTGGGAGCCAAGGCTTCGATGGGATCCAGGGAGGGGCCGATGAACCTCGATCCGTTCGGGATCCTTTGGACCGTGGCGATGGCCGGGAGGTCCAGGAAGGTGGCGGGGAGGGGCAGCCAGTCACTGCCGCCGCAGTGGTCGTCCAGCACCTGGACCTCCAGTCTGCCGGACGCCCGGCCTCCCAGGAGTTCCGCGGGGGTGAAGGTGAAGGTCGTCTTCAGGTTGTTTCCCATGACCTTGATCCTGGTCAGGGGAATGGCCCGGCTTTCCTTGGGCTCATCGGCATTCCGGATGGCCGCGTGGAAACCACGATCGGTCGGGAAACGGTAGCCCTTGGCGGCGATGATGCTCACCTGGCACGGGGCGCTGGTGGAGGCGATGGCGAGGCTGGAAGTTACGATGACCCCGGAGGCCCTGGTCTCCACCGTGACGACCTGCGCCTCGGCCAAACGAGGTCGTGCCGGCTGGAGGGCCGCGTCCTCGAGCGGCACCTTCCGTCCCGCGGCCATGACCAGGCATGCCGGAAGCCGCTTGCCAGGTGTCCCCTCCAGGGGTTTCCCGTCCTCGGCGCGGAAGGCGCGGCCCTCGGGTGTGCCCGTACTCCCGGGAATGAAGCGGCGAGCCCCCAGCTCCACGGCCTGGATGTTCTCCAGATGGCGTCCCTTCAGCATGATCTGATCCTCGCCCAGCCGGGCTTCCAGGCCCGCGGGCTCAGGGGGCGCCTCCAGCAAGGTCAGGGGCAGGGAGAGCATGGGTTTGTCCTGGCCGAACGCCTTGATCTCCAAGGCCCCGGCGCCAGCCTGTTCAGCCTTGGGCTGGAAGACGGCCAACCTGGCGCCTTCCTTCCCTTCCGTCAGCTTCGCGACGAGAGGTGCCGCCCCGGCCCTGGCCGGCCGGAAGGAGATGTTTTCCACCACGGGTGCCCAAGCTTGAGGCAGGTTGATGGTGCAGCCCTTGCCGATCTGGAATCCCGCCCGTTCCTCCGGAGTCGGGGACCAGGCCGGGTCCACCCCCGCAGGGAGTTCCAGGGGGTCCGTGGCGATGGTGGTGAAGCCCCAGCGACCGACGACCCGGACCTTCACCTTGGTGGCGCCCAGTTTGCGAAGGGGCTCCTGGAGGGGGGCAGGGGAGGCCACGAAAGAGGCTGTGCCCGGGCTCGTAGCAAGCCCGAGGGGCGGAAGAGGCTCACCTTTGGGGCCGGTGGCCAGCAACTTCCAGTCATGACCGAAAAGGGAGAACGGATTCCGGTTCTTCTCCTTGGGGCGGGCCTTCAGGAGGGCCTGGCTCTTCAGGATGGACTCCCCGCTCGGCAACTCGAGTTCGAAGGCCGGAGCTGTCTGGTCTTCCCATTTTCCGGGGCAGCACATGAGCGCGCCGAGGGTATCACCGGTGGTGTGGATCCAGTCGCTGTAGTAGAGGTCGGCGCTGGCCCCGTGGAAGTTCCGCGCCAGGGCCGGCAGGTACTGGAACTGATGGCCGGGCCAGAGGTTCTTGATGATGGCGGCCAGGTCAAAGAAGATGGAGACATAGGCCGAAAGGGGGCGGTCCCCCCCCGTCCCGACCGTGACCTGGGCCTCCACGGGCGCCGCGCCCGATTCCGGCACGAGGAGGTTGGTCTTCCTGAATTCCTGGGTCAGGAACTGGAACTTCGCCAGGTTGGATTTGGAACTGCCCACGAACGTCTGGAGGTCTCCGGAGACGGCGTTGCCGTAGGTATGGAGGAACCCCAGCACGGCATTGTCGTATTGGGCGGGCGAGAGGTTCTTGTCGATGGCGTCCAGTTCCTCCAGGAACTTGTCCACCGTGGCCCGTTCCTCGGAGAGTTCGAAGATCTTGGCGCAGAGGTTCCGGAAGGAGGCCAGGTGGGCGTTGAGGTCGGTCAGCACCTTCTTCCGGCCGTTCTTGTCCGGGATCAGAAAAAGCATGGGGATGGAGTCGTAGGGCACCGCAATGGGAGGCACGACCATCTCCTCGCCTTTCCGTTTCAGGCGGCAGCTCACCACGCCGCGGTCGGTGGGGGCGATGGTCTTCGGAAGGAACACCACGACCAGGGACCAATCGGCCCGGGTCACCCGCTGATCGAAAGCTTCGCCGGAAAAGGAGAGCTCCAGCTTGTCCTGGAACTTCAGGACTGGGACCTGGAACACGGGAAGGGTGGATTCCTCGGGCGTCCCCTGGGCATGGATCACCTTCGCGGTAAGGGTGATCGGGCCCTTCTGGAAGGCCTCCACCAGCGGGGTGGCCGTGGCTTCGGCGTCCTTTTCCTTGGCCTTGGGCGGCTCCGGGGGCGTCCCGGCCAAAGGGGCCAGGCAGCCGGTCAACAACCACGCGCAAAGTACCTTCCTTAACCACGAACGGGAGGGCTTGGAATACGTGCGCATCCTGAAGAGACTCCGCCTGGCCGCAAAGGGTTGAGGCGCCCCGTCCCGATGGGGACCAGGCGCCTCGGATGATCAATCTACTTCAGGGAGAAATGCGCCCTGCGGTTCCGTCCCCAGCAGGACTCCGTGGACTCCGTGCACACGGGTTTCTCTTTCCCGTAGGAGAGGGTGGTGACGCGGGTGGAGGGAACGCCGAGGCCCACGAGATAATCCATGACGGCGTGGGCCCGGCGCTCGCCCAGGGCGAGGTTGTATTCCACGGTGCCTCGTTCGTCGCAGTTGCCGTCCACGACGACGTTCGCCTGGGGATAGGCCTTCATGAAATCCGCGATGGCCATCAGGATCGGCTTGTCGGCGTCCCGAATGGCGGATTCGTCGAAGTCGAAATGGACATCCTTGAGGGCTGCGGTGGCGGCATTCCGGTATTCGGTCTCCTTCATGGCGGCGGCCTTGCGGGCGGCCTCGGCCGCCTCCTCCGCCTTGCGCTTCTGGTCCGCCTCGGCCCGGCGCCGGGCATCGGTGTCGTCAACCACGGGCTTGGGGGCCTCCACCACGGGGGCCACGGGCTGGGGTGCGGGTGCGGGCTTCTTGCAGGCGAGGCCCCCTGCGATCAAAAGGGCCGCCACGAGGAACGGGAGGATTTTGGTGGGGGCTGGCATGGCAGGGTCTCCTAGGGTTTGGGTTGCGCGGACAGGGGGCCGGAACCCGGGTGAAGGGCGGGACGTTCCGCCCGGGGTGAAGATGCAGAGAACGCGTGGCTCCTGACCCACTGGGGGTAGTGGACGCCAATGGGACTTTGCGGCAGTTCCTGGTTCGTTCCGTCCAGGCCTACGATCCTTAGCCTGGCTTCACGGCCGGGCGAGGCACCCATCACCATCCACCGCCCATCCGGGGCCCAGGAAAGGGTTTCGATGGGGTCCGACCCGAGCCGGACCTTCTTCATGCCGGTCCCGTCCGAGGCCAGGGTGCAGAGCTGGTACCAGCCCCCGTCCCGTTCGAGGAAGGCGAGGTGGTCCCCGACGGGGGACCAGGCCAGGCATGACTTGGGCGAAGGATCGGCGGTGACTTGGTGGACCTGGCCGCCATCGAAGTCCAACACATGCACCTGGAGGGATCCGGCGCGATCGGAAAGGAACGCAAGATGGGTGCCGTCCGGGCTCCAGGACGGCCCCCGGTTGACATGCCCCCCCACCGTGAGGCAGGACGTTTTCTGGGACTGAATGTCCAGCAGGTGGATCTCTGAANNTGGTTACCCTGAACAAAGGCGAGGTGCTTGCCGTCGGGTGCCCAGGCCAGGTCGGCGATCCCGGTACCGGCTCCATGCTCGCGCGGGTGGAGGCGCTTGAGAGGGCCCATGGGCTGCGTCTGGCCCCAGATTTCGGGTGGGCCCCCCTTGTAGGTCACCAGGGCCAGTTTCCCGTCGTTGGAAAGCGCCGGGTAGGAGGAAAGGCTACCGAAATTGGTGAGCTGACGTAGGTTCCGCCCATCCCTGTCCAGTGCATAGATCTCCGTGATGCCAGGTGCGTTCTGGCGGGCGAAGATGAACATTGAATCTGCGCAACCGGGTATTCCCGTGACTTTGCCCACGAGGAAGTCCGCGAGGCGATGTGCCACGCGATGCACACCCTTGAACTCGCCGACGAACAGCTTGTTCATCAGGATGGACTGCGGCCCCAGGGCGATGCATTCGCCCTCCAGCATGAGCTTGCCGCGGTTCGTGGGGCGTGGCAGGGTGCGCAGGAGAAGGTCCGCCCCGGCATCCCGCCAGTGCAGGAAAGTGCCCCCTTCCGGGCCTGACCCCGGCTTCGTCGGTGCGAGCAAATGGAAGGCTTGGGACCGGGTCAGGTCCTGGATCAGGGTCGTTTCGAATTCCTTGACCCAGGCCGGCGGGTTCGCAAGGTCCAGGGAGGGCGGGAGGAACACCAGGGTGGGAAGAATCGGGAGGCCCGGACCCGTTGGTCCCCTGTCCTCGGCTGGGGCACCGAGACTTCCTCCGGCCAGGACGATGGTCATGATTGCCCTCCAAAGGTGCTTCACCTTGGGTTTCATGGCTGCATTGGTTCCATCAGGAGACCTCCCGCACCATCAGGTAGGACACGGTGGTTCCAATGAGCGCAGGCACGACCAGGGAGGCCTGGCCGGTGGTTTCCGCCAGGAACACGACTGGCACCAGCAAGGTCCCATGGGTGGCCCCGGCCAAGGCTGAGGCGCCGACCATGGTCAGGTAGCCCGTTTGGCCAATGCCCAGCAGCCCGTCGAAACCCGCGCCCACCGCAGCGCCCATTGCCAGGGATGGAAGCCAAAGGCCCCCGATGCCGCCCCCGGCGAAGGTCAAGGCGGTGGCGAAAAGTTTCAAGGCCAGGAACAGCACGGCTTCCCGCGGGAGCGAATTGCCCTGGATAAGGTACTGGACCAGTTCGAGTCCGCCGCCTTGGGTGACCGCCAGATCCTTCCAGAGGAAATGGCTGGGCAGGGCGAGGAGGCTCAGGCCCACGCCGGCCGCCAAGCCCCGCCAAATCAGAGGCATGGGGCTCAGCAGGTGCTGAAGCCGCGACTTCACCCAGAGGTAGGATGAGGCCACCATCCCGCAAGCCATCCCCAGCAGGAGGGCCCACACGATTTCCCGGAGCCTCAGGGCGTAGGGATAGATCTTGGGCAAGGGCAATAAGGGGGTGTGGCCCATGAGGCCCGAGAAGGCGACGTAGCCCGAAGCGGCGGCCACAAGGCATGGGATCAGGGCTGCCGAGTCGAGGTTCCCATTGTGCTCAGCGGCCATGAGCGCGCCGGAGATGGGTGCGCGGAAGACGGCCGCGAGTGCCGCCGCGGCTCCGCTCCGCACCATGACCCTGGCCGGACGGACAAGGTGCCTGAAGTGCTTGAGCCTCGTGGCGGCGGTGTGCAGAAGGCGATGATACTGAAGCCCAAGGGCGGCCCCGAACCACTTCCCAGGCCCTTCGACCCCGGCGCTTCCCCCGAAACCGATGGTCAACGCGCAGGCCACAACTTTGCCCAGGGAAGCCCGGAAAGGGAAGACCTTGTAAGGGTCCTTCTTGGCCAGATCGAGATCCTTGAAAAGGGAGACCTCACCGATCCGGGTCACGGTCAGCCAGAGGGTGGTCAGGAACAGGCCGATGGCCGGGAGAAGGATCGTCAACCTCGTTCGGCCGCCAACCCGGAGGACCATGGGCTCGAAAGAGCCCAGACCCCGAAGGGCAAGGGCGACCAGAAACCCTGTCACGGCCCCCAAGGGCAGGATCACCGCCACAATGTGCCGAGTATGGGCCAGCATCCGCAGTCTGCTGGTACGATTCGGAAGGAACCTTCTCAAGGGAAGGGGCGCTGGATCCGGGCGATGTGTGTTAGACATGAATGATTTCATTTCCAAGGACGTCCTAGTGTTTCAGAATTAGCTTTGCAATGCAAACAATGTGCATCGGGAATAATTATGGCGACAGTCACCAAGGCCCATCTCATCCAGGACTGCATGCAAAGCCTGCGGCGGATCGTAAAGGTCCTGGAAACCTATTCCGAGGGTGTCGAACGGCGATTCGACCTCACAGGCCCTCAGCTCTGGGCCTTGTGGGAACTTGGCAGACACGGTCCCTGCGCGCTGAAGGACCTCGCCCAAAAAATGAAACTGGATCCGAGCACCGTGGTCGGTGTGGTCGACCGGCTCGTGGTAAAGGGGCTTGTGGTGCGGAACCCCGATCCCAGCGACCGGCGCCGGATCTCCCTCCTCCCCACCGCAAAGGGGCAGGAGATCCTTGCTGCGGCCCCCCATCCCGCCCAGGGACATCTTCTGGTCGGCCTGGAGAAAATGGATCGGAAGACGGTCGAGAACCTCCATGGCTCGCTCAAGGTGCTGGTGGGAGTCCTCGAGGCTGAAAACCTTGAGGTGCCGTTCTTCTTTGCTGAGGAATGACCCTTGAAGAACCCAGGCAGGGGAAGGCTCCTCCGGTAAAGGGTGTTTGACAAAATTTGTCTTGCAACCCAAATTAAAGGGCATGGCAAGCCGAGGCTCCGCGCCAACCCACCAGGAACTCATCCAGGAATGCATGCAGGACCTTCGCAGGATCGTCAAGGTCCTCGAAGACTATTCCCTGGGCGTGGAGAAGCGGTTCGGGCTCACGGGACCGCAGTTGTGGGCCCTGTGGGAACTTGGCCGGATGGGTCCCTGCGCGCTCAAGGATCTGGCCAGGAGAATGAAGCTGGATTCCAGCACGGTGGTGGGCGTCGTGGACCGGCTGGCTGCCAAAGGCCTGGTGCTGCGGGGTCCTGATGCGCATGACCGGAGGAGGATATCGGTGGTTCCCACTCCGGCGGGTGAACGGATCCTGGCGGCGGCCCCCCATCCCGCGCAGGGACATCTCCTGATCGGCCTGGAAAGCCTGGAGCGCGGGAAGATCGAGAACCTGAACAAGTCATTGAACACGCTGGTGGAGGTCCTGGAGGCCGAACACCTGGACGTACCCTTCTTCTTCGCCCGGGAATGATCCCCAGGCCCTCAACGGAACCCTTCCGGCCGGACGCCGTAGCTCGCCAGCACGTCCTTCAAGGAGATGACGCCCTCCATCCGGTGCATGTCCTCCCGGCTGACGACGGGGAGCAGGTCCAGGTTCGAAGCGCCCATCCTCTCAAGGGCCCAGTGGAGTGAATGGTCCGTATGGACATGGGGGAAGGAACTCCCGTCGAGGATGTCCATGATCGTCAGGGAGCCGCGGTCCGCTTCGCTGGCGGCATCCAGCATGCTCCTGTTGACGATGCCGATGACGCCTCGCTGGTCGACCACGGGCCAGGCGAGCTGCGCGCTGGAGGCCACCACCCCGAGGGCTTCAGCAAGGGGCAGTGTGGCGGGGAGAACCTCGGTCGCGGGTTTCATGGCGGAGCGCACTTTGATCTGGTCATGCTCTTGCCGGGCTTCATTGCTGGGAAGGTGGATGCCGTCCTGGCGGGCCAGGGCCCCGTAGACCGGAAGCTTCTGGAGCCGCGAGGAGATGAAGAAGCTCACAAGGTTGGAAATCATGAGGGGGACGATGACGGAGTAGTCACGGGTCGTCTCGAAGATCATCAGCACCGATGTCATCGGAGCCCTGACGATCCCGGCGAACAGTGTCCCCATGCCCACGAGGGCATAGGCGCCCGAATTCGCCGTGTAGAGCGGAAGGAAATGGTGGGCCACCCAACCCACCGATCCGCCCACCATCGCACCGATGAAGAGGCTTGGCCCGAACAGGCCGCCCGCGTTTCCCGACGCATAGCTCGTCGTCACGGCCAGGGTCTTCATGACGACGAGGAGGGACATCAGGCCAAGCGCCATCCTGCCGTTGAGTGCCTCTCCCACGAACCCGTAGCCGACGCCCAGCACCTCCGGGACGAACCAACCCATGAGCCCGACGACAATCCCTCCTGCGAGGGGCTGGAACCAGGCCGTCCAGGACGGAAATCCAAGGAAGCGCTGGCGCATCCAGAGGAGGCTTCGCGTGAAGGAAACCGAGACGAGCCCCCCCACCACGCCGAGGATGACGTACAGGCCCAGCTCCAACGGATGGACCAGCTGGTACTGGGGGACCTCGAACAAGGGTGAGTTGCCCAGGAACAGGCGCATGACCATCCAGGACGTCGCCGAGGCCAGGACGACGGACCCCAGGACAGGCGCATGGAGGTCGCTCATCACTTCTTCCAAGGCGAACAGCACGGCCGCGAGCGGCGTGTTGAAGGCGGCCGCCACCGCCGCGGCAGCGCCCACCGGTATGAGGGCCCGGATCTTGTCGGGCTTCAGGCCCAGGTGGCGCCCCAGGATGGACGCGATCCCGGCGCCCACCTGGACGGAAGGCCCCTCTCGGCCCAGGGGGATCCCGCTGGCAAGGGTCACGGAGGTGCAGAAGAACTTCCCCAGGACCGTGCGCAGGGAAATGTGGCCTTCCCGAACGAAGAGCGCTGCCTTGGTCTGGGGCACGCCGCTGCCGCGGGCATTCGGAAAGTGGCGGAAGAGGAGATAGCCCATGGACAGGGCACCCGCCACGGGGATCAGGAGGCGCCTCCAAGGGGAGCCGCCGTGCGGGTACAGCCGGAAGGCGAACCTCTCGGTGAGCAGGATGAATGCGACGACCGTCAGCCCGGTGAGGGCGCCGATGACCAAGGTCAGTATGAGGAATACCTGGTCCTCACGGTCCTGGAGGAGCGTCGCCCATTGCTTCAGGGGGTACTGCCAAAGCTTTCGATAATCGATCCCGGTCGCTTTACCCATCATCGGGCATCGCTTTCCGGACGTTTCCAGGGACCTGCGGGTGCCCGGCGCGGACCGGCGAAGGTCACCCGGTCCGGCATGATTTCGCCTTCGACCCGGATCCGGCCCCCGGAGGTCCCGAACTGGGTCAAGGTGTGCATGGGATACCCCCGGGTTGGGATCGTGATGGAAGGGGCGACCTCGTTGGGTCGGCAGCCAGCGACGGAAGCAGCTTTGTTCCGGGTTTGCCGACGCCTATCCTACGCCGCCGCCTTCCGTTCCCGTAATGACAATTTGATTGTCCTTGATTTCGAAATCCATGTAGCGCGGCGGGCGGGGCGCGGGTCCAGAGACGACCTTCCCGCGCAGCATCCCGGAGAGTCCGGCCGATTGTTTGCGAGTCGGATCGTAGACCGAAAGGTGGCATGGGCAGGCGAAGTAGGGATGGGTGGGCTTCGGCGGGGTGTAATTGTAGCTTCCGGCCAATTCCTCGGCATCCTTGACGAAATTGAACGTGCACCCCAGATGGGGACAGATCCGCTGGACCACCAGGAAGCCCGATTTCGGATGGGCCGGGTCGGCAAACGATTCAGGCAGCCTGACCACGAAGCCTGGGATCTTGGCGCCTTGGATCTTCCGGCTGGAATATTCCACGGAATTCCGGATGTAGATGAAATCCTTGAAATCCCAAGGTTCCTTGAGCTCGGACAGGAGCGCCACGGGTTGGGCCGAACTCCCGGCTTGATCGGGAGGCGCGACCAGGCCTCGAATGCCGCCGCGGGCCGTGGGCTTGAAGTACCGCACCAGGACCATGAGGGCCATGAAAGCTCCCCCGAGGATGGGCACCGTGGTCAGGACCTGGAGCACCTCCCGCCGGGACACCATGGACCTGTCCTCCTCACCCTTCAAAGATACATTGACAAATTTGTTTTGCAAATCAAATTAAATGAAGGGCAAGTGCCACTTCGTCCATAGCGTATAGGAGCACCGCCCCGGTGGAAAGGGTCGAAAGCCATGTACACCTCGCGTGGGTTCCGGGAATGGGAAATGGGTGACATCGACGTCATACGTCGCGGCAAGGAATACCACCTGTTCCACCTGGTCCTGCCGAACCACGACTACATCGCCCACGC
>DBME01000461.1 GCA_002298155.1 Holophagaceae bacterium UBA706
TCCCCATGCACTACGGCACCTTCGACCTCTCCGACGAACCCCGGGGCGAACCGCTCCGGCGCCTGCGCGCGGCCGCGGTCGCAAGCGGACACCTGCGGGCGCTGGATGTGGGCGAAGTGCTCTACCTATAGCAACCAGGGTTTTGTAATCAAGGGTCAGGCGGGACGTGCGTTCCCGCATAGTGCAGGCTAGCCGAGATAAGCAAAAGCGCTTCTCCCTGTTTTCTGCTCTTCCCTGCCTTCCCGCTATCGCCTCTTCTCAAGCGCCATGGCCAGCGCCTTGCGCAGCTCCGGAATGCGGTAGGGCTTCTGCAGGAACCCCGCCAGCCCCACCCTCGGGAAACCCTCCGTCGTCACCTGCCGGTCGTACCCGCTGCTCAGGATCACCGGCACCTCGGGATGCAGCCGGTGCATGGCCCGGAAGGCCTTGCGTCCGTCCATGCGCGGCATGGTCATGTCCATGAGCACCAGGCGCAGGGTCTCCGCCTCCTTCTCGAAGATCTCCACGGCCTCCATGCCGTCCCGCGCGGTGACCACCTCGAATCCCATGGACTGGAGCACGGCGCCCGTGGATTCCAGCACCACGTCCTCGTCGTCCACCAGCAGCACCCTGCCGGAGAAGGCCGCCGCGGGCCCGGTCTCCCAGGGCGAAGGGGGCGGCAGCTCGCCGTCGTAGGCGGGGAAGAAGATCTCGAAGGTGGAGCCGTGGCCGGGGGTACTGCGGATCTTGATGCCGGCGTGGTGGCCCCGGAGGATGCCGAGCATCGCCGAAAGCCCAAGGCCCCGGCCCGCGGGCTTGGTGGTGAAGAANNAAGAAGGGGTCGAAGATCCGCTCCACCACGTCCGGGGCCATGCCGCAGCCCGTGTCGGACACGTCCATGACCACGTAGCGGCCCGGCCTGATCTTCTGGGTGGGGATGAACATGGGCGCCGAGGAGGTCTCCAGGTCCACGGTGCGCGTGCCCAGGATGATGAAGCCCTCGGTGTCGCCGATGGCCTCGGCGGCGTTGGTCACCAGGTTCACGATCACCTGCTGGATCTGTGCGGCGTCGGCCTCCACGGGCGGGAGGTCGCGGCCCAGGTGGAAGCGCAGGGAGATCTTCTTGGGGATGGAGACCTTCATCAGGTGGACGATCTCCTTCACCACCTGGTTGAGGTCCTGGGGAAGCACCTGGAACTGCCCCCGGCCGGAATAGGCGAGCATCTGCTTGGTGAGGTCGGAGGCCCGCAGCACGGTACGCTCCACTTTCTCCAGGAAAGGGGCCGCGGGGCTCGGCTCGGCCAGGTGGGCCTGGGCCAGATGGAGGTTGCCCATGATGGCGGTGAGCAGGTTGTTGAAGTCGTGGGCGATGCCCCCGGCCAGGAGCCCCAGGCTCTCCAGCTTCTGGGACTGGCGCATGGCCTCTTCCGCGGTCTTCTGCCCCGACAGGTCGCGGATGTTGCCGAACATCATCTCCTGGCCCTGGTGGCACAGGTACGTGCCCGTCACCTCCACCGGGTGGATGGTGCCGTCCTTGCCCACTTCGCAGGTCTCCAGGGAGGCGCTTCCCTCGGCCTTCACCTTGGCCCAGTTGGAGGCCCACCGCTCGGGGGTGGCTTCGGGATCGATGTCCCGCACGTCCATGGCGAGCAGTTCCTCCCGGGTGTATCCCAGCTTCCGGCAGGCCGCCTGGTTCACGTAGCAGAGGCTGCCGGTGGGCAGCGCCGCGAACACCGGGTCCAGGGCCTCGTCCAGGGCCTTGAGCAGCATGTAGATGAACGGGTTGCCCTCCGGCACCTGGTCGAAGGGGAAGCGGGTGCCGTCTGGGGTGAAAGGTGCGTTCATGGGGGTGAGCGTGCTCAGGCTGCGGGGATGATTGGTGGATAATACACCAGGCCTGAGCAGATCCCGCGCCTCCCTGGCTGTCCGGACCTTTTTTTCCCATATCCGGCGAGCCCGATTCCCCCTCCATGTCCCCGGGAAACCCGACTATTCTGATCGGGAACCTTCCTTGACAAGCCCGGATGGCCCGATGCTCCGCACCCCGAACCCCTTCCAAACCTGTTCCCTGGCCGCTTTGGCCGCCTGCGCCCCCCAGGCCCCGGCCCAGCCGCCCCAGGTGCGCAACGCGGCGGCCCTCCAGGGCATGCTCGACCGCCTCCAGGTGCTGGGCACCGTCCTCTACGTGGCGGCCCACCCGGATGATGAAAACACCGCGGTCCTGGCGACCTTCGCCCAGGGAACGAAAGTGCGGGCGGCATACCTGTCCATGACCCGGGGCGGGGGAGGCCAGAACCTCATCGGCCCGGAGCTTGGTGAAGGCCTGGCCGCCGTGCGCACCCAGGAACTCCTGGCCGCCCGCAGGCTGGACGGCGCGGAGCAGTACTTCACCCGCTGCAACGATTTCGGCTTCTCGAAGACCCCGGCGGAGACCCTGTCCATCTGGGGGCACGACGCGGCCCTGGCGGACGTGGTGTGGGTCATCCGCAAGCTGCGCCCGGACGTCATCCTCACCCGCTTCTCCCCCACCTTGGGCACCACCCACGGCCACCACACCGCCTCGGCCATGCTGGCCCTGGAGGCCTTCCGGGCCGCTGCGGACCCCAAGGCCTTCCCCGAGCAGCTCACCGCGGTGGCTCCCTGGCAGGCCCGGCGGATCCTCTGGAACAGCTTCCGCCCCCAGGCGGAGCGGGACGCCATGAAGCCGGCCCAGCAGGTCTCCCTGGACGTGGGCGCCTATGATCCTCTCCTCGGGAAATCCTACGCCGAGCTGGCCGCCGAAAGCCGGAGCATGCACCGCTCCCAGGGCTTCGGAGCCGTGCCCGGCCGGGGCTCGCGCCTGGAGTACTTCGAACCCCTGGACGGCCAGCCCGCGCCCAAGGACCTCCTGGAGGGCGTGGACCTCACCTGGGGCCGGGTGAAGGGCGCCGGCGACGTGGCGGCCCTCCTGGCCGAGGCGCGCCGGGCCTACCGGCCCGAGCGCCCCGAGGCCGTGCTGAGCCTCCTGCTCAAGGCCAAGGCCGCCCTGGAGAAGGTCCCCCGGGACCCCTGGGTCGACCTCAAGCGCGGCGAACTGGTGGAGGCCATCCGTTGTGCCGGCGGCCTCTGGGCCGAGGCCATCGCCGTGCGCGCGGACGCGACCCCCGGCGAGGAGGTGCCCGTCACCGCCACCCTCGTGGCCCGCGCTTCGGCCGCCTTCCGCATCAAGGGCGTGGCCCTGGACGGCACCTCCATCGGCAAGGACGAACCCCTGGCCCCGAACCAGCCCCTGACCGTGACCCGGTCCATCCGCATTCCCGACGACGCCCCCCTGACGCAGCCCTGCTGGCTGGGCCGGGGCCAGGCGCCCCCCTCGCCCCTGGCGGGGCTGCCCGAGGGGCCCGAGGCCTTCACGGCGACCTTCCGCCTGGAAGCCGAAGGCGTCCCCTTCGATCTGGTGGTGCCGGTGCAGTACCGCTTCCGGGACCCGGTGCTGGGCGAGCGCTACAGCCCCTTCACCGTCATGCCGCCGGTCATGGTCAACCTTCCGGAACAGGTGCTGATCCTCCCGGACGGCGCGCCGCGCACGGTCGCCCTGGACGTGGTGGCGGGCCGGGGCCCGGTGGAAGGCAGCCTGGATCTCGTCCTCCCCCAGGGCTGGAAGGTCGAGCCCGCCTCCGTCCCCTTCTCCCTGGCCAAGGCCGGGGACGAACGCAAGCTCACGGTCACCGTGACCCCGCCCGCCAAGCCGGGCTCGGCCACCCTCGACGTCAGGGTGACCCTCGGAGCGAAGACCCTACCCGCCCGGTCCCGGGTGCGCATCGACCATCCCCACATCCCCCTGCAGACGTTCTTCCCCCCGGCCCAGGCCAAGGTGGTGCGCCTGGACCTCAAGCGCGACGGACGCCGCATCGGCTACGTCATGGGCTCGGGCGACGAAGTTCCGAAGGCGCTTCGGCCCCTGGGCTACGAGGTGGACCTGCTTTCCGACGAGGACCTGGCGGGAGGGGACCTGGCCAAGTACGACGCCATCGTGGTGGGTATCCGCGCCTTCAACACCCGGCCCCGCCTGGCCCAGCTCAAGGACCGCCTCCTGGCCTACGTGGCCGCGGGCGGCACCGAGGTGGTGCTCTACACCGTGGACCAGGGCATGGTCACGCCGGACCTGGGCCCCTATCCCTTCAAGGTCTCCCATGACCGGGTCACGGAGGAGACGGCCCCCATGACCTTCCTGGCGCCGGACAGCCCCGTGCTGAACTGGCCCAACCGCATCACCGCCGAGGACTTCGAGGGCTGGGTGCAGGAGCGGGGCCTCTACTACGCCCGGGACTGGGATTCCCGCTACACGGCGGTGCTGGCCGCGGGCGACACCGGGGAGAAGCCGCTGGCCGGCGGGCTCCTGGTGGCCAACCACGGCAAGGGCCACTTCGTCTACACGGGCCTGGCCTTCTTCCGCCAGCTGCCCGACGGGGTCCCGGGGGCCTACCGGCTCTTCGCGAACCTCCTTGCCCTGGGCTCGAAGAAATGACGGACCGTCCGCCCATCCTGGGCCGCTGGGCCTGGCTCTACGCCCTGGTGATCCTGGACCTGGTCCTCTGCATCGTCCTGTTCCGCTATTTCGGCAGGACCTTCTCGTGAGCGGGCTGGACTGGGCGGTCCTGGGCGGATGCCTCGCCTTCGTGGTGCTCTTCGGCCTGTGGAAGGGCCGGGGGCACCGGGATTCCACGGGCTACATCCTGTCGGGGCGCGACGCCAAGTGGTTCACCATCTGCCTGAGCATCATGGCCAACCAGGCCAGCGCCATCACCTTCCTTTCGACGCCCGGCCAGGCCTACGTGGACGGCATGCGCTTCGTGCAGTTCTATCTGGGCCTCCCCCTGGCCATGGTGGTGCTGTCGGTCACCGTGGTGCCGCTCTTCCACCGCCTGAAGGTCTTCACCGCGTACGAATTCCTGGAGGAGCGCTTCGACGGCAAGACCCGCACCCTGGCCGCGGGGCTCTTCCTGCTCCAGCGCGGGCTCGCGGTGGGCCTGACCATCTACGCGCCGGCCCTGGTGCTGTCGGTGCTCCTGGGCTGGAACATCCACTTCAACCTGGCCCTGGTGGCGGGCCTGGTGATGATCTACACCGTCACCGGCGGCACCCGCGCCGTGTCCTGGGCCCAGAGCTGGCAGATGCTGATCATCTTCTGCGGCATGGTCGCCGCCGGGGTGCTGGTGGTGAAACGCCTGCCCCCCGGCGTCACCTTCAACGACGCCCTCCACGTGGCCGGCAGCCTGGGCCGCCTCAACGCCATCGACTTCTCCTTCGACCTCAAGAACCGCTACAACCTCTGGTCGGGCCTCATCGGTGGCTTCTTCCTGGCCCTCTCCTACTTCGGCACGGACCAGTCCCAGGTGCAGCGCTACCTCTCGGGCAGCTCGGTGACCCAGAGCCGCATGGGCCTGCTGGCCAACGGCCTGTTCAAGGTCCCCATGCAGTTCCTCATCCTCCTGGTGGGGGCGATGGTCTTCGTGTCGTACCAGTTCACGGCGCCGCCGGTGTTCTTCAACCCGGCGCCCGTGGCCAAGGTCATGGCCGGGCCCTCCGCACCCGAGTTCGAGAAGGCCCGGGCGACGTACGGGGAGGCGGTGGCCGCCCGCGCCGAAAGCGCCAAGGCCTTCGTGGCCGCGCGCCATGGGGAGGGGCTTTCGACCACGGCGGCCCGGGAGGCCCTGCTCGAGGCCGACGCCCGCGTCGCGCGCACCCGGGGCGACGCCATCGGCGTGCTGCGCAAGGCCGACCCTTCCATGAACGGCAGCGACACCAACTACATCTTCCTGTGGTACGTCCTGCACAGCCTGCCCGCGGGCGTCATCGGGCTCGTGCTGGCGGCGGTCTTCTCCGCCTCCATGTCCTCCATGTCGGCGGAGATCAACGCCCTGGGCGCCACCACCGTGGTCGACCTTTGGCGGCGCATGGGCGGCAAGCCCGGGCGGGAGATGCGGGTCTCCCGCATCGCAACCTTCGCCTGGGGTTGCTTCGCCGTGGGCTTCGCGGAGTACGCCAGCCGCCTGGGATCGCTGGTGGAGGCCGTCAACATCCTGGGCTCCCTCTTCTACGGGACGATCCTGGGTATCTTCCTGGTGGCCTTCTACTTCAAGAACGTGCGGGGCGGCTGCGCCTTCTGGGCGGCCCTGGCCGCCGAGGCCGCGGTGGTGGCCTGCTTCATCTTCACGGGCATCTCCTTCCTCTGGTACAACCTCGTGGGTTGCGTCCTGGTGGTGGGACTTTCCCTCCTCTTCCAGAAGCTGGGCGGCCTCCTGACGGGGACGGTGCTGCCCAGCGTTTCCCCGTCCCCGGACTAACCAGCACTGGAGGTTCCATGAACCGAAGCACCGCTTTCCTCGCAGCCTCCCTCGCCGTCGCTTCCCTCTGCGCCCAGGCGCCGGAGAAGCGGACCATCTCCCAGACCATGGAGCGGTCCTTCACCGGCGTCGAGAAGGAGTTCGTCCCGGCCGTCGAGGCCATGGGCGAACCCCAGTTCGCCTTCGCGCCCACCCAGGGCGAGTTCAAGGGCGTGCGCACCTTCGCCACCCAGGCCAAGCACGTGGCCGCCGTGAACTACATGGTCGCCGCGGCCATGCTGGGGGAGAAGTCCCCCGTGGATCTCGGCGAAGGGGACGACGGCCCGGCCACCGTGAAATCCAAGGCGGACGTGGTGACGTTCGTGAAGGGCTCCTTCACCTACGCCCATAAGGCCCTGGCGGCCATCACCGACCAGAACGCCCTGGAGCCCATCAAGTCCCCCTGGGGCTCCGGGATGACCTCCCGTCTCGCCCTGGCCAACATTCTGCTGGGTCACGCCTTCGACCATTACGGCCAGATGGTGGTCTACCTCCGCATGAACGGGATCGTGCCGCCCGCCAGCCGTCAGTAAGGCCGCTTGCCCGCGCGGGCGTTGACGATGGGCATCTCATC
>DBME01000215.1 GCA_002298155.1 Holophagaceae bacterium UBA706
CCCGGAGCCTGAGCTCCGGGCCGTTGAGGTGGGATACGCAGGTCAGGCCTGGGCGAGGGCCTGTTCCAGGTCCGCGATGAGATCCTCCACGTCCTCGATCCCGACCGAGTAGCGCACGAGGCCGTCGGTGACGCCGCCCTCGAGGCGGGCTTCACGACCCATGCTGGCGTGGGTCATGGAGGCAGGGTGGCAGATGAGGGTCTCGACCCCGCCCAGGGACACGGCCAGGGCCGCGAGCTTGACGGCGTCCATGAGGCGCGCGCCGGCTTCCACGCCGCCCTTGACCTCGAAGGCCAGCATGGCACCGGGGCCCTTCATCTGGGCCTTGGCCAGCTCGAACTGGGGGTGGCTGGGCAGGCCCAGGTAGCTCACCCACTCGACCTTGGGGTGCTTCTCGAGCCACTGGGCGATGACCATGGCGTTGGCCTGGGCGCGCTCCATGCGGATGGCCAGGGTCTTGAGGCCGCGGCTCACCAGGGAGGCCTGGTGGGGATCCATGCAGCAGCCCATGATCACGACCATGGCGCGCAGCTTGGCGTGGAGCTCCTGGGTCCTGCCCACGATGACCCCGCCCACCACGTCGGCGTGGCCGTTGATGAACTTGGTGATGGAGTGGAGCACCACGTCGGCGCCCATATCCAGGGGCTTCTGCAGGTAGGGGCTGGCGAAGGTGTTGTCCACCACCAGGAGGGCCCCGGCCGCGTGGGCGATCTCCGCGGCGGCCGCGATGTCCGTGACCAGCATGGAGGGGTTGGAGGGGGACTCGATGTAGACGACCTTGGTGTTGGGGCGGATGGCCTTGCGCAGGGCCTCCAGGTCCGTGGTGTCCAGGTAGGTGGATTCCACGCCGAACCGGCTCATGTGCTTGTCCATGAGCACCCGGGAGGGGCCGTACACGCCGGCCGTGCTCACCATGTGGTCGCCCTGGGACAGGAGGGCCATGTAGGCGGTGGAGACGGCGCCCATGCCCGAGGAGGTGGCGGTGCAGCCGAAGCCGTTCTCCAGCTGGGCAACGGCTTCCTCGAGGGCGGCGACGGTGGGATTGCCGATGCGGCTGTAGATGAACCCGGAGGCCTTGCCGGCGAACCGGTCGGCGCCCTGCTGGGCATTGCGGAAGGCGAAGGTGGAGGTCTGGTAGATCGGGGTGGTGACGCTCCCCATGGAATCCTCGGGGATTCCGGCATGCACCAGCTTGGTATTGAAGCCCATCTTCCTGGTATCCACGGCAATACTCCTTTTATTCGATAGTGACCGCTCCGGGGCCCCGGGTCCATGGGGGACCCCCTTCACCGGGAAGTCACGGAACTGGGGTTGACCCGCTCATCCCGGCGGGGCATTCTGCCAAGTGAGTATTTGACCGGAAAGGAGGTATCGATGATGAACGTCCACCCCATTGAAGAACCTCCTTTGTGCACCCGCTGACGAGCGCCGGTTTCCAGAGGATTCCGGTGTAATGCGTTTGCTTACCCGTTAGCCCGGATGCAGGTTCGGCCCCCGTGCCGTCCCTGCCCCCTCCCGTTCCGGAATCCTTATGCTCAACCGTCTGATAGATACCGTCTGGGGACAGGCCAATTCCCTGTTCTACCCGTTCCGGCGCCGCCGGTGGGTGGACCTGGTGGTCGTCCTCACGGGCTGCGCCCTCCTCTTCGGGCTCGTGCAGCTCGGCCAGCAGTGGACCGGCGCCAAGCGCCCCGTGGTGGTCATCGACCTCTCCCCCACCTCCCTGCCCCTCTACACCTTCTTCTCCATGATGCGGGGCCTCGCGGCCTACGTGATCTCCCTGTGCTTCACCCTGGTCTATGCCTACTGGGCCGCCAAGGACAGCCGCGCCGAGAAGCTCCTGATCCCCCTGCTGGACATCCTGCAGAGCATCCCCGTCCTGGGCTTCATGCCCGGGCTCGTGCTGGCGCTGGTGGCCATCTTCCCCCACAGCAACCTGGGGCTGGAACTGGCCGCGGTGCTCATGATCTTCACGGGGCAGGCCTGGAACATGACCTTCAGCCTCTACCATTCCCTCAAGTCCGTGCCCCAGGACCTCCAGGAGGCCGCCACGGTCTATGGCTTCACCTGGTGGGACCGGCTGCGCTGGGTCGAGCTGCCCTACGGCACCTCGGGCCTGGTGTGGAACAGCATGATGAGCATGGCCGGCGGATGGTTCTTCCTGATGATCACGGAGGCCTTCAAGCTGGGCGACCAGGATTTCCGCCTGCCGGGGCTGGGTTCCTACATGAGCGTCGCCGTGGAGAAGGGCAACACCCCCGCNNATGCTCTGGGCCATCGCGGCCATGGTGGGCATGATCGTCTTCCTGGACCAGGTCCTTTGGCGGCCCGTGGTGGTGTGGGCCCAGCGTTTCCGCATCGAGGACGTCTCCCAGGGCGAGGCGCCCCGGAGCTGGCTCCTGAGGCTCATGCGCCGCAGCCGGCTGCTGCGGTGGCTGGAAGCCCGCAGGGCCCACAAGCGCCACAACGCCCCGGGACGCGCCCGCACCGCCGCGGGCAAGCGCACCCAGAAGCGCACCACCGCCCTCCAGCACGGCGTGGCCAACGCGGCCCTGGGCGTCCTCCTGATCGTCGTCATCTGGGCGGCCATCAGCCTCATGCACTTCCTGTCCGCGATCCCCGGGCGGCAGTGGCTCGTCCTGGCCAGGGCCGGGGGCCTCACCCTCTCCCGGGTGCTGGCGTCCACCGCCATGGGAACCCTCTGGGCCGTGCCTGCGGGCCTCGCCATCGGGCTTTCGCCGCGCCTCTCCCGCATCCTGCAGCCCGTCGTGCAGGTGGCGGCCTCCTTCCCCGCACCCATGCTCTTCCCCATCGTCATCGCCGCCCTGGCCCACTTCCATATCGGGCTGAACTACGGCTGCGTGCTCCTGATGCTGCTGGGCACCCAGTGGTACATCCTNNCTTCAACGTCATCGCCGGCGCCATGGCCATTCCCGGCGACCTCAAGGAGGCGGCCACGAGCTTCCGCCTCTCCCCCTGGCAGCGCTTCAAGGCCCTCTACCTCCCCGCCACCTTCCCCTACCTGGTCACGGGCTGGGTCACGGCCGCGGGCGGCGCCTGGAACGCCAGCATCGTGGCGGAGTACTACGACTTCCACGGCGAGACCCTGAAGACCTTCGGCCTGGGTTCCACCGTGAGCCAGGCCGCCTACGAACGCAACCTCACCCTCCTGGCCGCCGGGGTCCTCCTCATGTCGGCCATCGTGGTGGTCTTCAACCGCCTCGTGTGGAAGCCCGCCTATCACCTTGCCCATACCCGCTATTCTTTGACGAAGTGAGGACGCACCATGGCCCTCGTCCCGACCGCCCAGCCCATTCTTGAACTCCGTGGTGTCCAGAAGTCCTTCGACCGTGGCACCGGCGTGCCCCTGAGGGTGCTGGAGGACATCAACCTCGACATCCGCCCCAACGAGGTCATCTGCCTCATCGGTCCCTCGGGGTGCGGAAAATCAACCATCATGCGCATCTTCGCGGGGCTCATCGAACCCACCCAGGGTCAGGTGCGCTACCGCGGCCGCAAGCAGACCGGCCTCAATTCCAACGTGGCCATCGTCTTCCAGGGCTTCGCGCTCTACCCCTGGATGACGGTGGAAGCCAACGTGGAGAACGTGCTCATCGCCAAGGGGCTGGACCGCGCCGAGATCCGCGAGCTCACCAACAAGGCCATCCGCATGGTGGGCCTGGAAGGCTTCGAGGAAGCCTACCCCCGGGAGCTCTCCGGCGGCATGAAGCAGCGCGTGGGCATGGCCCGCGCCCTCTCGGTGAACCCCGAGATCCTCTTCATGGACGAGCCCTTCAGCCAGGTGGACGCCCTCACCGCCGAGGGTCTCCGGGCCGAAATCCTGGACATCTGGGACGACCGGGACCGCAACCCCTCCTCCATCCTGATGGTGAGCCACGACATCAAGGAAGTGGCCTACATGGCCGACCGCATCGTGGTGCTCTCCGCCAACCCCGGCCGCATCCGCACCATCGTGGAGAACACCCTGCCCCGCCCGCGGGACACGCGCTCGCCGGACTTCATCCGCCTGGTGGACCAGCTCCACGACATCATCACCAGCGCCGAGCTCCCCGACATCCAGGTGACCACCGTGGAACCCTCGGTGGAGGCCGACATCGTCGAGCCGCTGCCCGGCGCCCAGAACGCCGACATGCTGGGCCTCCTGGAGCTCCTGGAGACCCTGGGCGGCACCTGCGACCTGTTCCAGGTGGTGGCCCATACCCACGTGGCCTTCGAGAAGGTGCTCACCACCGTGAAGGGCCTTGAGATGCTCGAGCTCGTGGACACCCCCAAGCGCAGCGTGGAACTCACGCCCCTGGGGCGGCGGTTCGTGCAGGGCGGCATGGACGAGCGCAAGCTCATCTGGCGCGACCAGCTCATGGAGCTCAAGCTCTTCCGCGTGGTGCAGGAGATGCTCGAGCTGCGCGAAGGCTCCCTGGCCCGGGAGGAACTCATCCAGGAGATCGCCAGCCGCCTGCCCATGGAGGATCCCGAACTCACCTTCGAGACCATCGTGGCCTGGGGCCGGTTCGGCGAGCTCTTCGCCTACCGCAAGGAACGCGGCATCCTGACCTTCGAATAGCTCAGGCGCCCAGGATCCTCGTCACCGCCCCGGCCAGTTCGGCGGGGTCGGCGGGCTTGAAGAGCACCTCCGAGACGCCCATGTGCTTGAGGCGCTCAGTCACCTCGTCGTCGTGGTGCGCGGTGAGGACGATGGTCTTCATACCCTTGAGCGCCGCGTCCTCGCCCACGGCCCGCGCGAGGCTGGTGCCGGGGCACTCGGGCATGAGGAAGTCCATGATGAGCAGGTCCGGGTTCAGCTCCTTGAGGGCCTTGAGCACCTCGAAGATGCTGGTGGGTTCCACCACCTCGACCGTGTGGTCCAGCTTCTTCAGGCAGCTGGCCGTGAAGGTCCGCGCGAGCCGGCTATCGTCCACGATCGCGATCTTGGCCATGTCGCCCTCGAAGGAAGGGATCCGGGTCAGCCCGGCGCCCGTAACGCACGGAGCAACTCTATCGCATCGACCCCCGGCCGGTTCCTATAATCGTAGGCCGAGGTCACGAATCATGAGCCTGCTCTTCACACCCTTCCCCCTTCGGGGCGTCACCCTGCCCAACCGCATCGCGGTGTCGCCCATGTGCCAGTACAGCGCCCGGGAAGGACTGCCTTCCGATTGGCATCTGGTCCACCTGGGAGGGTTGGCCCAGGGCGGCGCGGGCCTGGTGCTCACCGAGGCCGCGGCGGTGACCCCCCAGGGCCGCATCAGCGACGGGGATCTGGGCATCTGGAGCGACGCCCACGTCGAGCCCCTGGCCCGCATCACCCGGTTCATCCGCGACCAGGGCGCCGTGCCCGGCATCCAGCTGGCGCACGCCGGGCGCAAGGCCGGCTCCGGCGCCCCCTGGCAGGGCACCGGGGTCCCCCCGGCCTCC
>DBME01000312.1:0-2061 GCA_002298155.1 Holophagaceae bacterium UBA706
TCCACGCCCATGAGTTTGAGGAGGGTGGGCGCCACGTCCGACAGGGCGCCGCCGGCGCGCAGCTGGGTGGCCTCAAAGCCCGCGGCCACCAGGACGGCGGGGACGGGGTTCGTGGTGTGGGCGGTGTGGGGGTTGCCCTTCTCGTCGCGCATGCACTCGCAGTTACCGTGGTCGGCGGTGATTAGGAGGGCGCCGCCCTTGGCCAGGGTCGCCGCGGCGATCTGCCGGATGGCGTCGTCCACCACGGCGCAGGCGGAGCTGGCCGCGCTGAGGTCCCCGGTGTGGCCCACCATGTCGGGGTTGGCCAGGTTGCATACCAGGAGCCGGTATTCGCCGCCGTCGATGGCCTTGATGAGGCCGCGCACCACCTCGTGGGCGCTCATCTCGGGCTGGAGGTCGTAGGTGGGAACCTTGGGGGAGGGGACCAGGACGCGGTCCTCGCCCGCGAAGGGCTCCTCGCGGCCGCCGTTGAAGAAGTAGGTGACGTGGGCGTACTTCTCCGTCTCGGCGGTGCGTAGCTGCTTCCAGCCCTTCTCGGCCACCAGCTCGCCAAGGATGCGGGTGAGGTTCTGGGGCGGGTACGCCACGGCCACGTAAGGCTCGAGGTCGGCCTCGTAGGCCGTGAACGTGACCAGCTTGACCTTGGGGCGGGTGGCCTGGGGGAAGGCCTTGAATTCAGGGTCCACCAGGGCGTGGCTGAACTGCCGGGCGCGGTCGGCGCGGAAGTTGAAGAAGATGATCCCGTCGCCGTCCTGGATGGGCTTGAACTCCGCCAGGCGCGTGGGGCTCACGAACTCGTCGGTCTCGCCGCGGCCGTAGGCGGCCTTGATGCCCTCCTGGGCGTCGGCGGCGTCGAACTCGCCCTTGCCGTCCACCAGGAGCTTCCAGGCCCGCTCGACGCGTTCCCAGCGCTTGTCGCGGTCCATGACCACGTACCGGCCGATGAGGGAGCCGATGGTCACCAGGGGGCAGTTGCGCAGCTGGAAGGCCAGCCACTGGAGGTAGCCGTCGGCGCTCTTCTGCTCCGTGTCGCGGCCGTCCAGGAAGGCGTGGATGGTGGTGGGGACCCCCTCGGCCTGGGCCCACTGGGCCAGGGCGACCAGGTGGTTCTGGTGGCTGTGCACGCCGCCGTCGGAGACCAGGCCCATGAGGTGCAGCCGCTTGCCGGTGGCCCTGAGATCCTTGAGGAGGGCGCCCATGGCGGCGTTCTCCCGGAAGGTGCCCTTGCGGATGGCGGCGTCGATGCGGGTGAGCTCCTGCCACACCACGCGGCCCGCGCCGAGGTTCATGTGGCCCACTTCCGAATTGCCGAACTGGCCCTCGGGAAGGCCCACCGCCTCGCCCCCGGCGTTGAGCTGGGTGGCCGCGTAGCGGCGGCGAAGGTCGGAGAGGTTGGCCATGCCCGCCACGAAGGTGGCGTCGAAGGCATTGCGGGGACCGTCTCCGAACCCGTCGAGGATGAGGAGCGTAACGGGACCTTGGATCATGGGCTGCTTTCCGGGTCTAACTAGGGCACCTGCTGCCCATGGGGGTTGCAAAGGAGGAACAGGACGGCCATGCGCACGGGAACCCCGTTGGTGACCTGGTCCAGGATGAGGTTGTTGGGCCCGTCGGCCACCTCGGACGTGATCTCCACGCCCCGGTTGATGGGACCGGGGTGGAGCACGGCCACGCCGTGCTTGCACAGCTTCATGCGCTGGGCGTTGAGCTGGTAGAAGCGGATGTACTCGCCCTGCCCGGGGATGTAGGCGCCCGTGCCGCGCTCGAACTGGCAGCGCAGCATCATCACGGCGTCCTGGTGGGGCAGCACCGCCTCGAAGTCGTGGTTGATCTCGATGTCGGGCCAGGTCTCCTTGAGGGACGCGGGCACCAGGGTCGGGGGGCCGACCAGGGTCACGTGGGCGCCCATCTTGGTGAGGAGCCAGAGGTTGGAGCGGACCACCCGGCTGTTGCGGATGTCGCCCACGATGGCGATGCGCAGGCCTTCGAGCCGGCCGAACTTCTTGCGCAGGGTGTAGGCGTCCAGGAGGGCCTGGGTGGGGTGCTCGTGGGCGCCGTCGC
>DBME01000312.1:2161-4678 GCA_002298155.1 Holophagaceae bacterium UBA706
TCGGCGATCTCGAAGCTGTTGCGCGTGCGGGTGGAGTTCTCGAAGAACAGGTTGACGATCAGGCGCTTGCGCAGGGCCGGGACGATCTTGATCTCGGGGCGCTCGCAGACCTCCTCGAAGGCCCGGGCCTGGTCGAGGATGGCGGTGATGTCCTGGGGGGTCAGGGGCTCGATGCCCAGGAGGTGCCGGTGGGGGAAGACGTAGCGGGTCTGGGGCATGGTCAGTTCCGGGTCTCGAGGTGGACGCCGTCCTCCCCGTCCACATCCTTCATGCGCACGGCGACCCGGTGGGTCATGGCCACGTCGAGCTTCATGCCGACGAACTCGGCCTGGATGGGCAGCTCCCGGCCGCCGCGGTCGACGAGCACCGCCAGCCAGACCCTGCGGGGCCGGCCGTGGTCGAGCAGGGCGTCCAGGGCCGCNNGGCCCGTGAAGAGCACGTCGTCCACGAGGATCACGGAGCGGTCCTTGAGGCTGAAGGGGATCTCGGTGGGGCGGACGATGGGGCTTCCCGCCAGCTCCGAGAGGTCATCCCGGTAGAGGGTGATGTCCAGGACCCCCAGGGGGACTTCCCGCTGGAGGATCGTCTCCAGCATGGCCTTGAGGCGTTCGGCCAGGTAGAGGCCCCGGGTCCGGATGCCCAGCAGGGCGATGGACTCGTCGTTCCCGAAGGCCGCGACGATCTCACGGCACAGGCGCTGGAGGTGCACTTCCATCTGCTTTGCGTCCAGCAGGCATGGTGCGTTCGCTTGGGGCATCGGTGGCTCCTGAGTCATATCCGGGTACCCAGTGTATCGGATGCGGGGGGCCTTGGGGGGGCCCGGAGGGTCCCCGACCCGGCAAACGCTGCCCCTTCCGGGGCCCTGGGATGCCTTTTGAACCCGGTCACACCCGGATTTGCTAACCTGGGGGTATCGGAACGCCAAGAAAGGCCGGCAGGGCCAAGCCCCGCCGGCACACCCCATGAACGAAACCAACGGAGGTCCCCCGTGGAGAATGTCCTGGACACCCTGAGTCCCCAGGTTCAGAAGGAGCTCGGCCTGCTTGAGCCCGCCGCGCTCTGGAAGTATTTCGTCGCCCTTTCCCAGATCCCCCGCGGCTCCAAGAACGAGGCCGCCGCCGCCCAGTGGGTGGCCGACCAGGCCCGTGCCCTCGGCTGCGAAGTGATCCAGGACGAAGTGGGCAACGTCATCGCCCGCAAGCCCGCGACTCCCGGCCGCGAGAAGGCCCCCGTCACCGCCCTCCAGGCCCACGTGGACATGGTCTGCGAGAAGAACGAGGCCACTCCCCACGACTTCCTCAAGGATCCCATCGCCCTGCGCCGTGACGGCGACCGCCTCTGGGCCACCGGCACCACCCTGGGCGCCGACAACGGCGTCGGCGTGGCCGCGGCCCTGGCCGTGCTGGAATCCAAGACCATCAAGCACGGTCCCGTGGAAGTGCTCATCACCATCGACGAGGAGACCGGCCTCACCGGCGCGGGCAACCTCAAGGAAGGGCTCCTCAAGGCCGCCTACCTGCTGAACCTGGACAGCGAGGAGGAGGGTGACCTCACCATCGGCTGCGCCGGCGGCGTCGACACCATGGCCACCCGCAAGGTGACCCTGGTCCCCGCCACCGCGGGCAAGAAGGCCTACCGTCTCAAGATCTTCGGCCTCAAGGGCGGCCACTCCGGCGTCGAGATCCACCAGGGCCGCGGCAACTCCCTGCGCATCCTGGCCGGCGTCCTGTGGAGCCTGTCGCCCCGCTTCGGCCTGGAAATCGCGTCCCTGGCCGGCGGCAACAAGCGCAACGCCATTCCCCGCGAAGCCTCGGCCGTGGTCTTCATCGACCCCTCCCGCCTCGCGGAGTTCGAAGTGGCCGTCAAGATCATGGAAGAGGAATACCGCTCCGCCCTGGGCGCCTTCGATCCGGGTCTGGCCATGGCCGTCGAGCCCAAGGCCGACGTGGAGCCCAAGGTCATGGAAACCCGCGACGCCCGCGCCGTGGTGAACTTCCTCTACACCGTCGCCCACGGCGTCGAGGCCAACAGCCCCGACATCGCCGACCTGGTCCAGACATCCACGAACCTCGCCATCATCGCCACCAAGGGCGACATGGTGGAAGTCTCCACCAGCCAGCGCAGCTCCATCTCCAGCTCCAAGAACGACATGGCCAACCGCATCGCCGCCTCCTGCGAGCTGGCGGGCTTCGAGGCCAAGCGCGGCGACGGCTATCCCGGCTGGAAGCCCAACCCCAAGGCCGCCCTGGTGCAGGTCGTGAATGCCGTGCACGAGAGGACCTTCGGCAAGCCCATGGCCATCAAGGCCATCCACGCCGGCCTCGAGTGCGGCCTCATCGGCGAGAAGTACCCCGACATGCAGATGGTGTCCTTCGGCCCCAGCATGTGGGACGTGCATACCCCCGACGAGAACGTGAGCATCGAATCCGTGGGCAACTTCTGGAAGCTCCTCGTGGCGGTCCTCGAGAACGTCTAGTCCTGGTCCCCGCAACGAAGAAGGGCCGCCTCCGGGCGGCC
>DBME01000452.1:0-214 GCA_002298155.1 Holophagaceae bacterium UBA706
CCTCGGAATTCTCACGCACCTTGTCGCCGGTGCGGTAAAGGCGCGCCGTGTGGGGGCCGTCCTGCCAGGGGTTGGCGGGGAAGCGCTCCGCGGTGAGGTCGGGGCGGCCCAGGTAGCCCAGGGCCAGGCCCACGCCCGACAGGCAGAGCTCCCCGGCCTCCCCCGGCGCCACGGGGGCGAGGTCCTCGCCCAGCACGTAGGTGCGCAGGTTGGG
>DBME01000452.1:219-4202 GCA_002298155.1 Holophagaceae bacterium UBA706
GGTTCCATGTCGGTCCAGGTGGCGATGACCGTGGCCTCGGTGGGGCCGTAGGTGTTGACCATGCGCCGTCCCGGCACGGCCCAGCGGCGCACCAGCTCCTGGGGGCAGGCCTCGCCGCCGAGGATGAGCAGGCGCAGGCCGGGCACATCCTCCTCGAAGGTCTCCAGCAGGGTGGGGACCGTGGAGAGGACGGTGATGCCCTCCTGGGCGAGCCAGGACGGAAGGGCGGGGCCGCTGCGCATGCGCGAGCCCGAGGCCACCACCAGGGCGGCCCCGGCGTTGAAGGCCAACCAGATCTCCTCGACGCTGGCGTCGAAGGCGATGGAGAAGCCCTGCAGGACCCGGTCGGTAGGGCCCACCCCGAAGATCCCGCCCTCGGACCTCACCAGGTTGCAGGCCGAGGCGTGGGCCACGGCCACGCCCTTGGGCCGGCCCGTGGAACCGCTGGTGAAGATGGCGTAGCAGGGATCGGTCTCCCGGGCCCGGAGCGCGGGCCGCTGTGGGGAGAGGGCCGCCAGGGCCTTCTCCTCGTCCTCCAGGAGCACGGCCATCCACGGTCCGGCTCCGATGCGCGCGGCCAGGCCCGCCGTGGAGATGAGCAGCTTGGCGCCGGAATCCTGGAGGATGGCCTGGACGCGGTCGGGGGGATAGTCCGGGTCCAGGGGCACGTAGGCGGCGCCCGCCTTGAGGACGGCCAGGATGGCCACGATGGGGTCGGCGCCCCGGGGCAGGAAGATGCCCGCGTAGACCCCGGGCCCCGCCCCGCGCTCGGCCAGGAGCCGCGCGAGACGGTTGGCGCGGGCGTCCAGCTCCCCGTAGGTGAGGCGGAGGCCTTCGAATTCCAGGGCGGCGCGGTCCCGGTGGCGGTCCACCGTGGCCTCGAAGATCCGGGGCAGGGTCTCCCCGCGGCCGGGGTCCAGGTCCCCCTTGGCGGAGGGCGGGATCAGGCCGGGGGGCGGCTGGGGCGACACGTATTCACCTCAAGGAAAAGCTGGGCCCGGGGGCAGGCCCGTCTGCACTGGCACGGGGGGATCCGGCTGCGTCTGCCGGCTCAGGGCATCAGCATCCCGCCGTTGACGCTGAGCACCTGGCCCGTCATGTACTCGGCCTCGTCGGAAGCCAGGAAGACCACGGCGTTGGCGATGTCCAGGGGGGTGCCCATGCGGCCCAGGGGGATCTGGCGGTTGAACTCGGCCTTCACCTCCTCGGGGAGGTTCTCGGTCATGGCGGTGGCGATGTAGCCCGGAGCCACGGCGTTGCAGGTGATGTTGCGGCTGGCGAATTCACGGGCGACGGTCTTGCTCAGGCCGATGAGGCCGGCCTTGGAGGCCACGTAGTTGCCCTGACCGGCATTGCCCATCTGGCCCACGACCGAGGCGATGTTGATGATCCGGCCCCAGCGCTGCTTCATCATGGGCTTGGCCACGGCCTGGGTGGCCAGCCAGGAACCCTTGAGGTTGATGTCCAGGACGAGCTCGAACTCCTCCTCCTTCATCTGGATCATCAGCTTGTCCTTGGTGATCCCGGCGTTGTTCACGAGGATGTGGAGGGCGCCGTGGCGCTCCAGGATGGTGGCGACGGCGGCGCGGATGCTGTCCCCGTCCCGCATGTCCAGCAGCACGTAGTCGGCCTGGCCGCCCTGGGCCTGGATGCCGGCGACGACCTTCTTGAGGTCCTCCTCGGTGGAGGGGAGGGAGGCGCACACGGCGAAGGCGCCCTGGCGGGCCAATTGCTGGGCGATGGTCTCGCCGATGCCCTGGCTGGCGCCGGTGATGAGGGCGATCTTGCCTTTGAGTTCGAACATGGATGCTCCGGTGTGATGAGGACAAAGTTTATCATCCGGGTATGGCTTTGCGTAGGATGATGGTCTGGACTGGAGAACCCATGCGCCGCCTCGTTTTCTTCCTCCTCACGACCGTCCTGGGGGCCCAGGCCCAGGCGCCGGCGCAGGCCCCGCCCAACACGCTCGCCCGGGACATGGCGGGCCACGTGGAGTCCGCGCGTCTGCGCAGGACGGTCGAACGCCTCGCGGGGTTCGGAACGCGGCACACCCTCTCCATCACCAATTCCGAGAGCCGGGGCATCGGCGCCGCGTCCAAGTGGCTCATCGCCGAGACCCGCAACCTGGCCATGCTGCCGGGTTCGCGGCTCATCCCCTTCGAGGACCGGTTCACGGCCCCCGCGGGCCCGCGCGTGCCCAAGCCCACCGAGATGGTGAACGTGGGCGTCATGCTCCCGTCCCTGGATCCCTCGCGGGCCAAGGACGCCCTGGTGGTGGCCGGCCACTACGACAGCCGCGCCACGGACGTCATGGACGCGGACTCCGATGCCCCGGGCTCGGTGGATGACGCCAGCGGCGTGGCCCTGGTGCTGGAGATGGCGTACGTCATGGCCGCGGACCACACCGCGGTGAGCATCTACTTCGTGGCCACCGTGGGCGAGGAGCAGGGCCTGCTGGGCGCGGCGCATCTGGCGGCGCGGCTCAAGGCCGAGGGCGTCAACGTCATCGGGATGCTGGCCGCGGACTGCGTGGGCAACACCTGGGGGCCGGGCAACGTGCGGGAGTCCTCCACGGTGCGCCTCTTCTCCGAGGGCGTCCCCTCCCAGGAGACCGAGGCCCAGAAGAAGCTCCGGGAGGCCCTGGGCGGTGAGAACGATTCCCCCAGCCGGGAATTCGCCCGGTACCTCAAACGGTTCGGCGAACGCTACGCCGATGGCCTGGAATGCCTGCTCATGCTCCGCCGGGATCGCGTGGGACGGGGTGGCGACCACCTCGCCTTCAACCGCGAGGGGATCCCCGCGGCGCGCATCTCCGAGACCCTGGAGAACTACGACCGCCAGCACCAGGTCCCCAGGGTGGAGGGGAACCGCACCTATGGCGATACGCCGGGGTTCTTCGATCCGGGCTACTGCGCCAAGATCACCCGGGAGATGGTGGGCGCCTTCCATCACCTCGCCCTGGCGCCCGAGGCGCCCCGCAACGTCCGCCTCTCGGGGGCGGCCACGCCCGATGCCCGGCTGAGCTGGACCTCGCCCACGGACCCCCGCACCGCCGCCCTGGTGATCTACCGGCGCCGTGCCGACGGCGTGGTGTGGCAGCAGGACATGGTCATCCCCGTGTCGGATTCCACCGTGCTCACCGGGGTCGGCACCGACAACTTCTTCTTCGCGGTGGCCGCCCGGGACCGGGATGGCAACGAGTCCCTGCCGTCCGTGCCCACCCGCATTGAATGAGCCTCAACCCGCCCCCCGGCCGGGGGGTCCAACCAGCCAAAGGGAGGTGCGCCGTGAAGATGCTCACCGTTTGCATGGCCGCCCTGGCGCTTTCCATGGGCTGCGCCGGGCCTGACGTCCACTACGACTACGACGCACGGGCCAGCTACCAGGGGCTCCGCACCTACGATTGGTATGCCGCCCCCACGTCCGCCAAGGGGGTGGGCCGGAATCCCCTCATGGACACCCGGGTCCGCCGGGCCGTGGAAGCGGAACTGGCTGCCCGGAACCTGCGCCGGGAAACCTCGGCCGATCCGGACTTCCTCGTCACGTACTACCCCCTGTTCGAGGCCCGCAAGGCTCGCCATGGGCACGTGGGCCTCGGCCTGGGGCTGGGCGGCCGGGGTCTGGGCATGGGGGTCGGCCTGGCCGCCCCCATCGGCGGCCACCCCAAGGGCCAGATCGGTTCCATCGTGCTGGAAATCCAGGACTTTAAGACGCACACCCTGATCTGGAAGGCCGTGGCCGACCAGGTCCTGGACGATGAGGAGGCCCCGGAGGACGCGGACACCTCCGTGGCCCAGGCGGTCAGGAAGATGCTGTCCCGCTTCCCCCCGCCCGCCCCCAGGTCCTGATCGCTCAATCCTTCCTGAGCCGCTTCTGCGCCTTGGAACGGGCGCGCCACAGCTGTTCGCGTTCCCGCCACAGGCGCTGGTCCTCCCGGGCGGCCTCGTAGGCCACCTCGCGGCGCAGGCGCTGGTGGTTCCCGT
>DBME01000302.1 GCA_002298155.1 Holophagaceae bacterium UBA706
GCCTTCCCACCACACGTCGCCGTCGGGGGTCATGGCCACGTTGGTGAAGATGGTGTTCTCGGTCATGGAGAGCATGGCGTTGGCGTTGGACTTCATGCCGGTGCCGGGGGCCACGCCGAAGAAGCCCGCCTCGGGGTTGATGGCGTAGAGGCGGCCGTCGGGTCCGGGCTTGATCCAGGCGATGTCGTCGCCCACGGTGGTGACCTTGTGGCCCTTGAACTGCTCGGGCACCTGGAGCATGGCGAAGTTGGTCTTGCCGCAGGCGCTGGGGAAGGCGGCGGCCACGTAGGTCTTTTCGCCCTTGGGGTCCTCGACGCCCAGGATGAGCATGTGCTCGGCGAGCCAGCCCTCGTCACGGGCCATGCAGCTGGCGATGCGCAGGGCGAAGCACTTCTTCCCGAGCAGGGCGTTGCCGCCGTAGCCGGAGCCGAAGGACCAGATGGCGCGCTCCTCGGGGAAGTGGACGATGTACTTGTTGTCCTTGTTGCAGGGCCAGGAGACGTCCTTCTGGCCGGCTTCCAGGGGCATGCCCACGGAGTGCAGGCAGGGCACGAACTCGCCGGAGCCCAGCACGTCCCAGACCTTGCGGCCCATGCGGGTCATGATCTGCATGTTCACGACCACGTAGGGCGAGTCGGAGAGCTCGATGCCGATGTGGGCGATGCGGGAGCCCAGGGGGCCCATGCTGAAGGGGATGACGTAGAGGGTGCGGCCCTTCATGCAGCCCTTGAACAGGCCCTTGAGCTTCTCCTTCATCTCCTTGGGCTCGACCCAGTTGTTGTTGGGGCCGGCGTCCTGCTTGCGCTTGGAGCAGATGAAGGTGCGGTCCTCCACGCGGGCCACGTCGGAGGGGTCCGACAGGGCCAGGTAGCTGTTGGGGCGCTTGGCGGGGTTCAGCTTCTGGAAGGTGCCGCCTTCGACCATCTGGGCGCAGAGGGCGTCGTATTCCTCCTGGGAGCCCGTGCACCAGTGGATGCTGGCGGGTTCGCAGAGTTCCGCGATCTCGCGCACCCAGGCCACGGCCTTCGGGTTGACGACGTAGTCAGGGACGTTCAGTACGGCGCTCATAACCAGTCTCCGCTAGCATGCCTCGGGAATGCCGGATCCGCCGTGCGTTTCCCTCAAGCAGCTGAATTAAGCCAAGTCTAGACATCGAAATCGCCCCCCGCAATGCGCAAGAGGGGTCCCGGGTGCCCCAAATGCCCCGCCTTGCTATGCTGGATCCATTGGAACCCCATGTCCCATGGGCGTTTCCCCCCGAACCGGCCCCTGTGTGACTTAAATCATTCTCCAACATGGGCCGGGGGGCGGAAAATTTCCCTGCACCGCTTGCCCCCTTCCCAGCACCACCCAACCCGGAGAGGCCCCGTGTCCATCCATCCCGAAGCCCAGGAACGCAACGACCGTCTCAAGGCCATCAATCCGGCCATCCTCGAGGCCCTCTCCCCCCTGGGCAGGCGTTCCTTCTTCCCCAAGGGCATCCCCTACCAGGCCGGCCAGAGCAAGGGCTGCAAGATCAACGCGACCATCGGCCAGATCACCGACGGCGAGGGCAACCCCCTGCCCCTGGCCCCCATGGCCGAGAAGCTCGCCTCCCTGAACCCCAAGGACGCCTTCCTCTATTCCCCCATCCAGGGCCGTGAGCAGTCCCGCAAGGCCTGGCACGCCAAGCTGGTGAAGGAGGACGCCCGGGTCGAGGCCGTGGGCCTGCCCGTCGCCAGCGCCGGCATCTGCCACGCCATCACCATGGGCGCCGAGCTGTTCTTCGGAAAGGGCGACACCCTGGTGCTCGCCGACCTCTACTGGGACAACTACGAGCAGATCTTCAACATCCGCCTCGAGGGCGACTTCAAGCGCTTCCCCTTCTACAACGAGGCGCTGGGCTTCAACGTCGAGGGCCTGAAGCGCGCCATCGCCGAGGTGCAGGGCAAGGTGCAGGTGCTGCTCAACTTCCCCAGCAACCCCAGCGGCTACAGCCCCACCCCCGCGGAGATGCAGGCCATCGCCCAGGTGCTCATCGAGGCCGCCAAGGACCGCACGGTGGTCGTGTACTGCGACGACGCCTACCACGGCCTGGTGTTCGACAAGGCCGCCACCCCCAAGAGCCTCTTCTTCGAGCTCATCAACAAGAGCCCCAACCTCATCCCCCTCAAGTGCGACGGCGTCACCAAGGAGCTCAGCTTCTTCGGCGGGCGCGTGGGCTTCCTCTCCTTCGGCGTGGACAAGGTCGCCGCGGAGATCCTGGTGGACAAGTGCATGGGCCTGATCCGCTCGGGCATCGGCAGCCCGGTAGCCCTCAGCCAGTACCTCATGGAAATCGAACTGGCCGACGAACGCCATGACGCCGAGTTCGAGAAGATGCGCCAGGTGCTCGGCCGGCGCTACGACATCCTGCGCAAGGCCCTGGACCGCAAGGTCCCCCACTGGACGGTATATCCCTTCAACGCCGGCTGCTTCTGCCTCCTGAAGCTGCGCCCGGGCCTGAACGCCGACGCCATCCGCCAGAAGCTCATCCACGAGGAGAGCGTGGGCGTGGTGAGCCACGGCGACGACTACATCCGCCTGGCCTTCTGCTCCATGAAGGAAGAAGCCATCGAGCCGCTCATCGAGGCCCTCGAAAGAGTCTGCGCCCGGAACTAGAAGCATAGACAGACCGTAGCCCACCCTGAAATCATGGGTCATGAACCCATGGCAAGGCCTCAAGGGGCTCCCCCGCGGCATGTGGGTGCTGGCCCTCAGCACCCTCATCAACCGCATGGGCACCATGGTGATGTTCTTCCTGGCCCTGTTCCTGGTGCAGGCCCGGGGCTGGACGGAGGCCCGGGCCGCCACCGCCATGGCCTGCTACGGCGCCGGCGCCCTGGTGGCGAGCCCCTTCAGCGGGTGGTTCGCGGACCGCTGCGGACACCGCTTCACCCTGGCCTTGAGTCTGGCGTCCTCCGCGGCGATCCTGCTGCTGATCCCGTACGTCCACGCGCGGTTCCTGCTGCTGCCCCTCATCGCCCTGTGGTCCGGGGCGACCCAGGGCTACTGGCCCGCGTCCATGGCCCTCATCACGGACCTGGTGCCCGCGGACCGGCGCAAGCAGGCCTTCGTGCTGCACCGCCTGGCCTCCAACCTCGGCATCTCTTTGGGGCCGGCCCTGGGCGGGTTCATCGCGCACTACTCCTTCACGGCCCTGTTCTGGATCGACGCCTTGACGACCTTCATGGGCGTGGCGGTCCTGCTCGCCTTCGTGCAGGCCCCGGCCGCGGAACCGGCGCCGGCCCATCCCAGCACCTCCGGGTGGACGGATCGGCGGCTCCTGCTCTTCCTGCTGGCCCTGGTCCCCGCCACCATGGTCTTCACGCAGATCCACGGCGCCCTGCCCCTGTGGGTCTGCCGGGGGCTCCAGCATTCAACCGCCACCTACGGCCTGCTGTTCACCTTCAACACCCTGCTCATCCTCGTGGCGGAGGTGGCCCTGAACCACCGCCTGGCGCACTGGACCCATGGGAACCAGCTGGCCCTGGGCGCCGTGTTCCTGGGGGCCGGTTTCGCCTCCTTCGCGGTGCTGCGCTCCCTGCCCCTGCTCTTCCTGGCCACGGCCATCTGGACCCTCGGGGAGATGGTCTTCCTGCCGGCCTCCACCGACGCGGTGGCCGCCATGGCGCCCCCGGACCGCCGGGGCGAGTACCTGGGCCTCTACAGCCTCACCTGGACGGTGGCGCTCACCGCGGGGCCCTGGCTGGGCCTCCTTGCCTACGCCGCCGGCGGCCCCGTGCTGGTGTGGGGCGGCTGCGGCCTGCTGGGGCTGCTTACCGCCGCAGGGGTGGTGCGCTACCGGGGCCGGGTAGTACGGGAGCCGCTGGCCACCTGATATCCTGGGCGTGGAGCGCCGGCCGGCCTTCCTCCTCCGGAGGGCCCCGGCGTCCATCCTTCCCCGCCGCCTTTTCCACCGGAACCGCCCATGTCCACCCCCATGCTCACGCAGGTCGCTGCCCTCAAACGCGAGGCGGGTGACGCGATCCTCTTCACCCGCATGGGGGACTTCTACGAGCTCCACGGGGAGGACGCCGTCAAGGCCGCCCCCGTCATGGAGATCGCCCTGACCCTGCGGGGCCGGGGGACGGAGTACGAGACGCCCATGTGCGGCGTCCCCCACTTCGCCCTGGAGACGTACCTGCCCAAGCTGCTGGCCGCGGGCTACTCCGCCGCCATCGCGGACCCCACGGCCAAGCCCGAGGAGGTCAAGGGCCTCCTGCCCCGGGCCATCACCCGCATCATCACGCCGGGCACCTGGCTGGACGACGATGGCCGGTGGCTGGCCTCCGTGCACCGCATCGGGGAGACCTGGGGCGTGGCCCTGCTCCAGCTGGCCTCGGGCCAGCTCCGGGTGCTGCCCGGGGAGGGGCTGTCCCTGCTGGGTTCCACCCTGGAGCGCCTGGGCCCCCAGGAGCTCATCCTCGCGGAGAACGCGCCGGACGCCTTCGAGCTGGAGGCGGCCCGGGTGCGGCTGCCGGCGTGGCGCTTCGAGCCCACCCGGGCCCGCACGCAGATCCAGGACTTCTTCGGCTGGACCCACCTGGAAGGGGTGGGGCTGGATCCCTACCCCGCCGCCATCGGCGCCCTGGGCGCGCTCCTGGACCAGGTGGAGGCCACCCAGCGGGGGCGTCCCGCCCACATCCAGGGCGTGAGCCTGGAGCTGGGCGCGGCCGGCCCCCTGCTGGACGCCACCTCCGCCCGGCACCTGGAGATCCTCACCAACACCCTGGACGGTTCCCGGGCCGGGAGCCTGCTAGAACTCATGGACCAGTGCCGGTCCCGCCTGGGCTCGCGCCTGCTCAAGGCCTGGCTGGACCAGCCCCTGCGCGACCGCGCGGGCCTGGAGCTGCGCTGGCGCCAGGTGGCGTGGTTCACCGAGGACCGGCACCGGGATCCCATCCAGAAGCTCCTGAGCGCGGTTCCGGATCTGGACCGCATTCTGGGCCGCGTGGCCCTGGGCCTCTGCACTCCGCCCGAACTGGCCCAGCTGCGCGACGGCCTGGCCCGGGCCCGGCGCCTGCCCGAGCTCATCCAGGAGGGCGGCTGGTTCCAGGAAGCCCAGGACCTGCAGTTCTGGCCCGGCGACACCCCCCTCTGCGAGGAGCTCACCGCCGAGCTGCGCCGCTGCCTGGCCGAGGCCCCGCCCCTGGAGCTGGAGAAGGGCAACACCATCCTGGACGGCGTGGACCCCGAACTGGACGCCGTGCGGCGCCTGGCCCGGGACGCCAAGCAGGTGATGCTGGAGCTGGAGGAGGAGGAGCGCGCCGCCTCCGGCATCAACAGCCTCAAGATCAAGTACAACCGGGTCTTCGGGTACTACTTCGAGATCACCAAGGCCAACCTCGCCTCCGCCCCCGCGCACTTCATCCGCAAGCAGACCCTGGCCAACGCCGAGCGGTTCACCACCGAGAAGCTCATGGCCTTCGAGCAGCGCCTGCTGAGCGCGGAGTCCGACCTCCTGCGCCTGGAGGAGACCCAGTTCAAGCGGCTTCTGGCCAGGGTCCTGGAGGACCGGGGCGCCATCACCCGCCTAGCCCGCGCCGTGGCGCGGCTGGACGTGCTCTGCGCCTTCGCCGAGCGCGCCCGGATCTCGGGGTGGACCCGGCCCGAACTGACCGAGGACCGCGAGCTGATCCTGGCCGGCGCCCGCCATCCCATGCTGGAGGCCCGCCTGGGCCGGGAATGCGTGCCCAACGACCTCTCCCTGCCGGCCTCCCGGGCCATGGCCGTGGTCACCGGACCCAACATGGGCGGCAAGTCCACGTTCCTGCGCACCGCCGCGCTGCTCACGGTGCTGGCCCAGGTGGGATCCTTCGTGCCCGCCGAGCTCATGCGCTTCGGGCTGGTGGACCGGATCTTCACGCGCATCGGAGCTTCGGATTTCCTGGCCAAGGGCCAGTCCACGTTCATGGTGGAGATGACGGAGACGGCGCGGATCCTCAACCAGGTGACACCTTCGAGCCTGGTCATCCTGGACGAGATCGGCCGCGGCACCAGCACGCGCGACGGCCTCTCCCTGGCCGAGGCCATCGCCCTGCACCTGCGCGACCTCAAGGGCGGCGAGCCCCGGACGCTCTTCGCGACCCACTACTTCGAGCTCACCAAGCTGGCCGAGGACAGCCGCATCCAGAACCTCCACGTGGAGGTGCAGGAGTGGGAGGAGCACCTGCTCTTCCTGCACCGCATCAACGAGGGCCCCGCGGACCGCAGCTACGGCATCCAGGTGGCGCGTCTGGCGGGCCTGCCCCGCACCGTCATCGCCGCCGCCCAGCGCATCCTCGCCGAAACCCCCGAGCCCGTGCTGGATCCCGGCCGCAAGCCCCGGCGGCAGGAACCGGTCCAGCCCCTATTGCCTTTGTTCGAGGCGGAACCGGATCCCATCCGTGACGAGATCGACGCCCTGGACATCTCGCGCATGACGCCCCTGGAGGCGCTGAACTGGCTGGCGGGTAAGCAGCGCAGGTAGCACCTGAAAGGATGTCTTCACTTTCCTGGGGTCAGTTTTGGGGTCTCATCGTAGATTTCATATCTTCCGTTCCTGTACTCGAACAGCTTCTTGCTGATCAGATGATCACCCGTGGAAACCTCTGCAATGACCTCCCGCAATTTGCGGATTCCTTCGGGATCCTCGGAACCCGTCATGAGGAACAAATCCTTTGCAGGCAAAGCGAAGACAGCGGTGCCTTTCACGGGGAACTTGGGATTGGTCCAAAGGGCTTTCATCAGGAGGAGGCTCGATTCATAGTTACCACCCGCCAGGAACATGTAGCATCCGTCCTGCAGAGGCTGCGCCCTCAGGTCCTGCACGAATTTGAGGATATTGGGCAGGGTATTCATGAGGAGGCTGGAGGTGCCCATCCCAAGCGCCCTTAGGTCCTCGCGGGAAAGGATCCGGAAGCTGTTGGGGCGATCCTCGGCGAATACGATCACCAACTCCGCATTCAGCTTTTGCTATGCAATCTGATCATCACGAGTGACATAACTGACATTTCTTACCAGTGGGACCATCCGCTCGATCCGAACCAGATTCGAAGGTTGCGCGCTCTCCTTCAAGGCCAGAATGTGCCTTGCGACCAAGGCCTGCAGGGATTCCGGTTCAGCCTGGTACTGCTTGTAGGCCTGTGCGAGCCGGCAATCGAGGGTGTACCCATTGGCCAAATCGGCCTTGATCCAAAGGTCGTCGACGATCCGGACCGCTTGGAATACATGGCTCTGGGTAATGGCTTCCGCGAAGGTGCGCGTGAACTCGGCGGTTCCCAACGTTGGGGCCTCCAAGGCCAGTCCCATGGCGGAAGGAAGGGTGATGGCGGTGGCCAATGCGGTCATGCCGAGGGTTCCCATGGTCAAACTCCAAGCGTTCTTTACGTGATTTGACCACACTGGGGATGAGGGAGGCATGCCTGCCCGGACCCATCCATCAAAAGGTTGATTCCCATCTTTACTACTAAGAGAAGGGCAATGCCGGAGTCCCAGCAGGGGCAATTGCCTTCTTCTTCCATGGCTTTGTCACTAAATACAGGACCCCAAACTCAAGCGACTGATAAAATAATAACAAACCCCAGATAATAAGCAGGATCTCTGGGACATTGGTATTCGGTGACCTTTCGAATGACAGGCTACTATTAATTTTAATTAATAAAAACAAAAAACTCAATGGTAAAAAAATAAATAGTATTTCAACCAGTAGTGAATATAGGATGAATCCAATTATCTTGACCACTCGACTGCGCGGTCTAATCAGCATCAAAAATTTGGGGAAGAAAAAATACATAAACCCAGGTATGCCATAAGCGATTGCAATAATAATATTGAAGAAGAATTTAGGAGTGAATTCAACTAAACCACTAAAAGTAGCTATTAACACAAGTATAGAACACAGCCAGGATGGAATAGCAAATACAACTCCAACAATCCAATCTTTATTCTTGCGATCATTAATGTTTTCAATCAATTTAGCAGCTGGGATAGCGTAATGTTGATAACTACCGTTCATCACAACTCCTGCCTTCCCAATGGAACCGCCGCACCAAAGCAACACCTGCGAATCGTGCGCTGAGGTGCCTGGCTTCAACTTCCTCAGCAAAGGGCCCAAGACCTAGTCCACGTCGGTGAACGTCAAGACGGGAGTTCCTTCGAATCTCCTTCATGCGAGCCCATCCCCCGTGCGCGGCGGCCGCTTGAGCCCTTCCGGCTTGTTGGAGGTGAGTTCGATGACCCCCTCCTCCGCCAGCTCCACCAGTTCCCAGGGCAGCCGCGGTCCATGGGGCGAACGCGCCAGGCCCGGAAGCGCCCCTGCCCCGACCCAGGCGTCGCGACCGGCGCGCTTGGCCATGTAGAGGCAGGCGTCGGCGATCTCCACCACGCGCTCCCAGCCCATCCAGGTGATGTCGTCCAGGGAGAACGGGTAGGCGGCGTAACCCACGGAGCAGGTCCAGCGGATCACCTCGCCGGTCTCCAGGACCACCTCCTGCTCGGCCATGAGGCTGCGGATGCGCTCGGCCATGAGGCTGGCCTCCGCCCGGGTGGAGTTGCGGGCGAGGACCAGGAACTCCTCGCCGCCCCAGCGGATGATGCCGTCGGTCTCGCGGGCGGCGCGGCGCAGGGTCTGGGCGACCTTCTGGAGGACGAGGTCCCCCACGTGATGGCCGTGGGTGTCGTTGACGATCTTGAAGTGGTCCAGGTCCACCATGAGGAAGAGGAGATCGTTGTTGGGCAGCACCTGGCCCGCGGTCCAGTCCCGGTACGAGCGCTGGACCTTGGCGATGTCGTCGTCCACCACCACGGACAGGAAGCGCCGGTTGTGGAGATTGGTGAGGGGATCGGACAGGCTCTGGGCCTTGAGGGCGAGGTTGGCCTTCTCCAGGGCGTGGTTGGCCTTGAGGAGATCGCCGGTGGCCTTCTCGACCATGGCGGCGAGCCGCTCCTTCTGCCGGGCCAGGGTGCGGAAGCGCCAGTTCATGAGGAGGGTCACGGCGCCCGCGGCGGCGAGGACCTCCAGGGACATGAACCACCAGGTGCGCCACCAGGGCGGCAGCACCTCGAAGGCGTAGGAGGCCACGGAGCCGAAGGGCATGCCCGGATAGGCGGCCCGGGCCTCGAAGCGGTACCAGCCTCCCGGCAGCGCGGCGTACCGCGCCTGGGGCACGTCCGTGGTGCGCCAGTCGTCTTCGAGTCCCACCAGGCGCACCTGGTAGAGCACGGCCTTCTCGTCCACGAAGGTCTGGGAGGCGAAGCGGAACTCCACGGTGGCGTCCCGGTGGGGCACGGCCCCGGCGTCGCCGTAGGGGGGCTCCAGGGCCAGCTTGCCGCGGGTCACCTGGGTGATGGTCACGTCCATGGGTCCCGGCGCGTGGGGCCTGCGGCCCACCAGCACGTGGGCCAGGCCCGTGGAGGTTCCCACCCACACGTCCTGGTTGCCGTCCACGAGCATGGCGCCCTGGCTGCAGTCGTCCCCGGCCAGGCCGCCGCCGCGGCCGATGTGGAGGCGGTCGTCGCCCGACACCACCTCGACGCCGTGGTCGGTTCCGACCCACAGGGCGCCCCGGGCATCAACTGCCGCGGCGTAGACCATGTTGGTGTCCAGGCCGCTGCCGGCCTCGAGGCTTTCCAGGACCTTGAAGACGCCGCCCCGGTACTCCACCCGCGACACGCCCCGGGGCTCGCGGTACAGGACCCACACGGAACTGTCGTTGGCCACGGCCAGCCCGTTGAGGGGGTCGACCTTGAGGCCCTGGGCCTTGCCGAAGCGGTGCCAGCCGCTGGCGTCACGGATGATGGCGCCGGCGTTGCTGGCCGCCCACAGGCGCCCCTGGTGGTCCTCGGCCAACTGCCACACGGCGAATTCGGGGACGCCGGACTGCACGGGGCCGAAGTCGAGGCGGATCGTATGCCGCGCGGGATCGATCCGGAAGATGCCGTGGCCCGGATCGCAGGCCCAGATGAGCCCGTCAGGGGAGACCGCCACGCCCTGGCAGCGCTCCATGACGCCTTCCCCTTCGGGGCGCAGGCTCCGGTAGAAGTCCTCGGTGGCGGTGGACGCCCCGGGTTCCAGGGTGCGCAGCGGCGCGTTGTTGCAGGCGATGAACAGGCGCCCCGCGGCGTCCTCGGAGAGGGCCGTGATGTTCAGGCCGTCCGTGCCGGGGACCCGCTTCCAGCCCTTGGGGCCCAGCATGGCCAGACCTTCGCTGGTGCCCGCGAACAGCCGTCCCGCATGGTCCCGGAAGACCTTCCACACCAGGTCGGACGGCAACCCGTCCTGGAGGGTGAACGCCCGGGTGAAGCCCCGCCCCAGCTGGCGGTAGAGGGTCGGCCCCAGGACCCAGAGGCTGCCCTCGCGGTCCTTGAGGGAGGCGACGGTCCAGGTGCAGGGCAGTCCCGCGGCGGGGTCGATGATCTCGTGGTCGTTGCCCTTCAGGCGGAGCAGGCCGGCGTTGGTGGGGATGCCGATGCTGCCGTCCGTCTCCCGGTTGATGACGCCCGACGCGAAGGGCGGCCCGGGCAGGAGGGGGGAGGCGTCCTCGAACCGGGTGCCCCCGGGATCCTGGTAGCGCAGCATGCGGCGGCCCACCACCCACAGGCGGCCGTCGCCGTCCACGGCGAGGCTCTCGATGCCGTCCTTGGGGAGGCCGTCCTGGGCGGTGAAATGGTTCCAGGTGGTGTCCTTGCGCCGTTCCCAGACCTGGCCGCCCACCACCACGAACACGGAGCCCGTCCCGGCCCGGAAGGCCAGGGCCCGGCCACGGCCTTCGGGCAGACCGGCCACCCGTTCCATGGTGTCGCCCATCTGGCGGTACAGGCCGTCCTGGCCCAGGGCCCACAGGAACCCGTCGGCGTCCTGGTCCAGGGCCGAACCCCGGATCGGCTGGAAGGGTTTGCCCTCGTAAAGGATGGGCGTGAAGACCCCCCGGTGGAACTTCTCCAGGCCGCCTTCGTTGATGATCCAGATGCCTCCGCCGCGCCGGCGCACCACGCGGCTCACGGTGGTGGCGGTCATGCCCTCCCGGGCGGTCCATTTCCGGAACCCCACGCCGTCGTAGCGCACGAGGCCCGTGTCGCCGCCGATCCAGATGAAGCCCTCGGAGTCCTGGGTGATGGAGGTCAGGCCGGGCTCGTTGAAGCCCTGCTCGGGGCCGTAGGTCTTGAAGAGATACCGGCCTTCGGATTCGGCGGCGCCAAGGACCAGGGGAAGCAGGAAGGCCAACAGCGTCGGCAGCAGCCTCATCGTCCGTTCCTTTCCAGGTAAGCCTGGGATCCCTTCATCTCTGCGGCGGGTCCCTGGGATGCCTTCCAGGTCCGCTTGTTCGTGGTGCCCCATTCCCGGGCCAGGTCCTCGGCCTCGGGGTTCCCCGGGGCCAGCGCGAGCACTTCCAGGAGATCGGCCCGGGCCTCGCCGGCGTGGCCCAGGCGATGGCGAAGGAGGGCTCGCTTGAGGAAGCCCCAGGTGTTGCCGGGTTCCCGGGCCACCACTTCGCTGTATTCGGCTTCGGCCTCCTGGAACCGCCCCGCCTCCTCCGCGGCCTCGCCGCACAGGAGGTTGGTGACGGCGCAGAAGCCCAGCCAGGCCTTCTGCTCCCGGAACTGCTCCGGCGTGTAGACGGCCTTGGCCTTGGTGCTCTCGGCCACCTGGGCCAGGCGCCGCAGGGCCTTCTCGGTGTGGGCGTCCACCCGCGCGAAGACCTCGGCGTCCCCCGAGCCCCGGAAGAAGTCCTGGCTGACGCGCCCTTCGGCCCGGTACCGGTCGAAGAGCCGCGTCCCGGGGTACAGGGCCAGGGGGGAGACCTGCACGTCGTGGGGCAGCGAGGTGCGGATGAGGTCGGCGGTGATCTCCACGTCGGCCCATTCCTCCCCGGGGATGCCCGTGATGAGGTAGATGCCCAGGTTCATGCCCACCTTGCGCACCAGCGACAGGGCCTTGACGGCCTGCTTCATGTTGGTGCCCTTGTCCAGGAGGTTCAGCACGCGCTCGCTGCCGTGCTCCACCCCGAACTGCATGAACTCGCAGCCGGCGCGCTTCATGGCCACGAGGCGGTCCTCGTCCACGAGGTTGACCCGGCTCTGGCAGTTCCAGAGGGGGTGCATCCCGGAGTCCTGGATGAGCCCCATGAGCTTGAGGATCCGGGCGCGGTTGGCGGTGAAGGTGTCGTCCCGGAAGCTGAAGTAGGTCAGCCCGTGCTTGCGCCTCAGGAGCGTCATCTCCTTCAGCACGGCCTCGGGGCTGCGGAAGCGCACGGCGCTGCCCCAGAATTCGGGCGTGTTGCAGAAGTTGCAGGTGGCGGGGCAGCCGCGGCTGGTGCTGAGGTAGGAGAGCTGGCCCGGGTCGTCCAGGAAGTCCGCCTCGAAGTGCTCCACCGGGGCGCCCATGATGTCCAGGTCCTCCATGGGCGGCACGCTGGCGGTCTCGCCCCCCCGGAGGATGAGGCCGGGGGCGCTGCGCCAGGCGTCGGTCCCCCCGGGCCCGGCCAGGCGGGACAGGACCTCCACCAGGGGGATCTCCCCCTCGCCCTTGACGATGGCGTCCAGGGCCGGGCAGTCCTCGAACACTTCCGAGGCCAGGTGGGTGGGGTGGGGGCCCCCGGCCAGGAGCACCGCGCCGGGGCAGGCCTCCCGGGCCAGGGCCAGGAGGTCGCAGCTGCGCTTGCGGTTGAAGGTGAACATGGAGATGCCGATGACCGCCGGGTTCAGGCGCCTCAGGTAGGCCAGGATCTCCTTGCGGCCCTTTCCGCTCAGGTTGGCCAGCCGGCAGCCATAGCCCCGGGACTTCACCATGGCCTGGAGGAAGCCCAGGCCGATGGGCAGGAAGGTCATCCATTCGTCCCCATAACCGCTGCGAGGGGCGCTGTACGCCAGAACCGCCAACGGTCCGGGCGCCCCTGTCCTGTCTGTTCCTGCCCCGCGCCCCATGGGAACTCCCACATGGACCATTTCATCATAGGTGACGATCCTAAACTATTGGACAACAATGGCAGATACGTGGAATGGCGGAGCGGACGTGGCGGACACCATCAAGAAGGGCGACGAGATCCTGGACATCCTCCGGTCGGCCTGCGCCCGCCGCGAGCTCCTGATCCTCGCAACGCCCTACCTGCGCTTCGAATCCTCCTTCGTGGGCATCCAGGGGAACGAGATCCACATCCTGGCCACCATGAGCCGGGAGGACGCCATGTTCGGCCTGCGGGGCCCCGACCTCAAGCTCCGGTTCCCCGACGGCCTGGGGTTCTACGAGGCCCCGGTGGAGATGGTGGGCCTGGGCATGGTGGAGGGGCGGCGCACCGTGAAGCTCACCCTTCCCAAGGTGCTTCAAGAGAACGACCAGCGCGCCGCCTACCGGGTGGAGCGGGTGGGCCGGGTCCTGGTCACCTACAGCACTCACAAGGACGACCTGGTCCAGGGTTCCCTCGTGGACATCAGCACCACCGGCGCCAAGCTCCACGCCCCCCGGGACGTGGACCCCGAGACCATGGGACCGGGTACCTCCCTGCTCCTATCCATCCCCCTGGCCCCCGAGATCCAGATCGAGACCCGGGCCGAGGTGCGCCATGTGGGCGCCCGCACGGTTGGTCTGGTCTTCCGCCCGTCCCTGCCCCCGGCCATCGAACAGCCCCTGTCCCGGTGGGTGTTCCTGCGGCGGNNAACGGGAACGCAACGCCCAGCGCATGGAGCTGACCGACCGCGCCGCCAACCCCCGGCCCGCGGGCCCCACGGGCATCCTCCTGGTGAGCTCCGACGCGGGCCTCGAGGAGGCCCTGAAGGAATTCCTCTCCCCCATCAAGAACCTCGTGCGCCTGCCCCTCTCGGCCCAGCCCATCAAGGACGCCCTGGCGTCCTCGCCGCCCCTGGTCATCTTCCACGTGGGCAGCACCAGCCTGGACGAGCGCCGGCGGCTGAAGGCCCTGGTGGAACTGGTGAGCGGCAGGGCCCCCATCCTCCTCCTGGGCACCCAGGTGGACGGCACGACCCTCTTCGACCTCTCCGGAGAACTGAAGGTCTCCAGCGCCATGGTATGGAACCCCTCCCGGGGGCTCTTCCTGCAGCGGCTCGCCCAGGGCATCATCCGGCGGCACACCCACGGGGGCGACAGCCCCATGGCCCCAGCGGAAACCTGAGGCCTCCGTGACCCTCGACACCTGGCTCCAGCCCGCCAACTGCCCCGAGCTCGGGGGCCCCGCGCTGCTGGAAGCCCTGGAGGAGCTCTGCGAGCGCAAGCAGACCCTCTTCCTGGCCACGCCCTACCTCACCTTCGCCTCGCGCTTCCTGGCCCTGGAGGGGCAGAACCTGCGGATACGCGCCAGCATGAGCCGGAACGTGGCCCAGCACACGCTCGCGGGCAAGGACCTGAACCTGCGCTTCTCCTGGTGGCTGACCCAGTACGGCGGCGCCACCCGCATCCTCTCGTACGATCAGGACGAGGCCGGCAAGCATCTGCTCGTCGCCCTGCCCAAGGTCCTGGTCCAGTCCGACCTGCGCAGGGCCTGGCGCTGCGAGCAGACGGGCCGGTCCACCGGAACCCTGGGGGGCATGGAGGAGGCGGGCATGGTCTTCGCCCGCTTCAACCTGGAGAACATCTCCACCACCGGCCTGGCCGTGTTCGCGGTGGACCCGCTTCGGTCGGCCTCCTTCGCCCCCGGCCGCAGGGTGGCGGTGGAATTCACCCTGGACNNCCACCGTATGCCACGCCAACGGCCAGACCCTGGGCCTCGCCTTCGACCCGCCCCTGGGATCCGACGACCTGGCTGAGCTCACCGCCTGGCTCGCCCCCCGGTTCGAGGAGGCCAAGCGCCGCTGGGAAGCCCGGGCCACCTTCCGGGCCCAGGCGGAACGGGCCTCGGCGCCCCGCCCCAACCCCTCCGGCGTCCTGCTGGTGACCACGGATACCGGGCTCGCCGGAGAAGTGGCCGAGGCCCTGGCCGGCGCCCAGGACGTGCGGACCGTGGCCCCGGGACTCGCGCCCTACCGGGAGGCCATGGACCAGCAGCCCCCCTTCGTGGTGATCCTCGCCTGCGCGGGCACCCTGGAGGAATGCCACCGCCTGCGGGCCCTGGCGGAGAAGGTCCCCGCCCGCTGCCCCGTGGTGGTCATGAATGCCGGTGGCCCATCGGGACCCGTGAAGGATTTCGCCAAGGACATCCACGCCACCCTGTCCACGGAGCGGGCGGCTCAGCATCCGGTGTTCTTCCGGCGGCTGGTGGTGGGGCTCATCCGCAAGCACTGGAGCGCCCGGGTGTAGAATCGGCCGAGCCTCCGGAGCCCCCATGACCTCGCCCAAATTCCTCCTGGACCGGCGCCGCTTCCTGGGCGCCTCCCTGGCCGCAGGCGCCTACCTGGCCGCGGGCCCCCGCCCCGCCACCGGCGGCGGCGTGGCCCTGGACGAGGCCACCCTGGACCAGATGGCCGACGGCATGGCCACCGGCCGCTGGACCTCCGAGGGCCTTGTGAAGCATTACATCGCCCGCATCGGCACCCTGGACAGGACCCGGCTCCATGCCGTGGTGGAGGTGAATCCGGATGCCCTGGCCATCGCCCGGGACCTGGACCGGGAGCGGCGCGAGAAGGGCCCCCGCGGTCCCCTCCACGGCGTGCCCGTGCTCCTCAAGGAGAACATCGACACCCACGACCGCATGCGCACCACCGCCGGCTCCCTGGCGCTCATGGACGCGGCTACGCCGCCCCGGGATTCCACCCTCGCCGCGCGGCTGCGGGCCGCGGGCGCGGTGATCCTGGGCAAGACCAACCTCAGCGAATGGGCCAACCTCCGTTCCACCCACTCCATCAGCGGCTGGAGCGGCCGGGGCGGCCTCACCCGGAACCCCTACGCCCTGGACCGCAACTGCTCGGGCTCCAGTTCCGGATCCGGTGCGGCCGTGGCGGCCTGCCTGTGCGCGGCGGCCCTGGGCACCGAGACGGACGGGTCCGTGGTGAGCCCCGCCACCTCCTGCGGCATCGTGGGCCTCAAGCCCACGGTGGGCCTTCTCAGCCGGGCCGGCATCATCCCCCTCTCCCACACCCAGGACACCGCGGGCCCCATGACCCGCCGGGTGAAGGACGCGGCCATCCTGCTGGGCGCACTGGCCGGCGCTGATCCCCGCGACCCCGCCACCGCGGGCTGCCGCACCCATCCGGACTACACCGTGTTCCTGGAGAAGGGCGGCTTGAAGGGCGCGCGCCTGGGCGTGGCCCGGAACTTCTTCTCCGAGAACCGCGGTGTGCTGGAACTCATGGAAGTGACCCTCAAACGGCTGGCCGCCGAGGGCGCCGTGCTGGTGGACAACCTCGAGCTGCCCACCGCGGCCTACGAGAAGGCCGAGCTGGAGGTCCTCCTCTACGAATTCAAGGCCGACCTCAACGCCTACCTGGCCGCCCGGGATCCCGGCGGTGCCGTCCATGACATGGCGGGGGTCATCGCCTTCAACGAACAGCACAAGGACCGCGAGATGCCCTACTTCGGCCAGGAGCTGCTGCTGCAGGCCCAGGCCAAGGGACCCCTCACCGAGGAGGCCTACCTCAAGGCCCTGGAAACCTGCCGGACCCTGTCCCGCAAGGGCATCGACGAGCTCATGGACAAGCACAACCTGGACGCCATCATCGCCCCCACGGGCATGCCCGCCTGGATGACCGACCTGGCCAACGGCGACAACTCCGGCATGGGCTGCTCGACGCCGGCGGCCGTGGCGGGCTACCCGCACATCACCGTGCCCGCGGGCCAGGTGCTGGGGCTGCCGGTGGGGCTGTCGTTCTTCGGGCGGGCGTGGAGCGAACCGGTGCTCCTGCGCCTGGGCTACGCCTTCGAGCAGGCCACCAACGCCCGCAAGGCGCCGCGCTACCTGCCCTCGCTGCCCTGATCAGTCCGCCACGCACTCGGCCAGGGCCAGGCAGGAGGTGAGCCCCGGCGATTCGATCCCCAGCAGGTTCACGAGCCCCGGCACGCCGTGGGCCGCGGGGCCCTGCAGGAGGATGTCCCGGGCGGGTTCGCCGGGGCCCTGGAGCTTGGCGCGGATGCCGGCGTAGGCGGGCTGCAGGGCGCCCGCGGGGAGGCCCGGCCAGTAGCTTCGCACCGCGGCGTAGAAGCGCTCGCCACGGCGGGGATCCACATCGTAGTCCTCCGCGTCGACCCACTCCACGTCGGGGCCGAACCGCCCCTGGCCGCCCAGGTCCAGGGTGAAGTGGATGCCCAGGCCCGCGGCCTCGGGCACCGGGTAGACGAGCCTGGAGAAGGGCGCCGGTCCCGGCAGGGCGAAGTAGCTGCCCTTGGCCAGGCGCGCAGGCGCCGGCG
>DBME01000371.1:0-10194 GCA_002298155.1 Holophagaceae bacterium UBA706
GGCTCTACCTCGTCCCCGCGGCGGGGGGCGCGCCTCGGCCCGTGGGCGGCCCCGCCGTCATCGCCGGCGCCGCACCCTCCCCCGATGGCAACCGCATCCTCGTGACGCGCGTCCACCGGCCCTACTCCGTCATCCGCAGCTGGGAGCGCTTCCCCGAGGATGTGGAAGTCTGGGACCTGGGAGGCCGCGTGCAGGCGACCCTCAGCCGCCGTCCCCTGGCCGAGCAGGTGCCCATCCACGGCGTCACCACCGGCCCCCGCGACCACCAGTGGGTGCCCACCGAACCCGCGACGCTCACCTGGGCCGAGGCCCTGGACGGGGGAGACCCCCGCGCCAAGGCCGACCACCGGGACCGGATCATGCTCCAGGTTCTGGGCGAAGCGCCCGTGGAGCTGGCCAGGACCATCAGCCGCTTCACGTCCCTGGACTGGCTGGAAACCGGCGATCAGGCCCTGCTCAACGACAACGACGAGGATCTCCACTGGGCCCGCACCTGGCTCCTGGGCCGCAAGGGCGGCACGCCGCGGCTCCTCTGGGACATGAGCTCCGACGAGACTTACAAGGACCCCGGCAATCCCGTGTGGAAGGTCCTTCCCAACGGCCAGTACGCCATCGGCGTCCAGGGCGGCACCATCCTCCTGCGCGGCCTCGGCGCCTCGCCGGAGGGCGACCGGCCCTTCCTGGACCGGCTGGACCTTTCGACCCTCCGGCCCGAACGCCTCTTCCGTTGCGGCCGCGAGGGCTACGAGACCATCGTGAACGTGCTGGACCCGGTGTCGGGCAAGTTCCTCACCAGCCGCGAATCCCCCAAGGACTACCCGAACCTCTGGATCCGCACCCTGGGCCGGCGCGAGAAGAAGGCCCCCGCGGGCGAAGCCGCCTTCGCGTCCACGCCCCGCCCCTTCACCAGCCTCGTCAATCCGGTGCCTGAGCTGGCCGCCATCCAGCAGCGCCTGGTCACCTACAAGCGCGCCGACGGCGTCGATCTGTCCTTCACCCTCTACCTCCCCCCCAACGCCAAGCCCGGCACGCCCCTGCCCACCATCATCTGGGCGTACCCCGTGGACTTCGCCAGCGCCGCCACGGCCAGCCAGGTCGGGGGCTCCGACAAGCGCTTCACCTGGATCAGCGGCTCCTCGCCGGTCTTCCTCGCCCTGCAGGGCTATGCGGTGCTGTACGCCACCATGCCCGTGGTGGGCGACCCCGCCAACGCCTACGACACCTTCCTGGAGCAGCTGGAGCTCAATGCCAAGGCCGCCATCGACAAGGCCGTGGAACTGGGCGTCACGGATCCCGCCCGGGTGGGCGTCACCGGCCACAGCCACGGCGCGCTCATGACCGCCAACTTCATGGCCCGCAGCCAGCTCTTCAGGGCCGGGGTGGCCCGCAGCGGCGCCTACAACCACTCCATCCGGCCCTTCGGATTCCAGAACGAGCGCCGCACGATGTGGCAGGCCCGGGACACCTACCTGAAGATCAGCCCCCTGTGGAACGCCGATCTCATCTCCAAGCCCCTCCTGCTCATCCACGGGGAGAACGACCAGAACCCCGGCACGGTGCCCTACCAGTCCGAGAAGCTCTACGAGGCCCTGCGCGGCCTGGGCGCCACGGCGCGCCTGGTGATGCTCCCCGGCGAGAACCACGGCTACACCTCCCGGGAGGCGGTGGAGCAGGTGCTGTGGGAGACCGTGACCTGGTTCGACCGCTACGTGAAGAACGCTACGCCGGTGAAATAGCCGGAAGCGGTCTCGCCGGCGGTTCGGCCCGGGAAGGTAGCCACCCCTGTTCTCCGGGCCTATAATCCCTGAAAACTCCAGCATTCCCCCCACCCTTCCGGGAGATCCATCATGAAGCGGTCCGGTGCTCTGCGATTCTTCGCCATGACACTGCTCCTGGGGGCAGGCCTGGGGCTTTCCGCCCAGACCCGGAGGGCCGAGGGCGTGACGAAGCTGCCCGAGGGGGCCACCGTCGTGGTCATGCCCATGGATGTGGAGCTGTACGCCCTCACCGCCGGCGGCGTGCGCGAACCCAAGGCCGAGTGGACCGAGAAGGCCCGCAAGAACCTCACCGACGCCCTCTTGGCCCGCACCGCCCCCGGCAAGGTGACCTTCAAGCTGTTCCAGGGGGAGCAGAACGAGACCCTGGCGGAGCTGGGCCACCTGACCAACGCGGTTGCCAACACCATCTGGATTCATCACTACGGCGCCATGAAGCTTCCCGGCAAGGGGGGGCGCCTGGACTGGACCCTGGGCGAGGACGCCAGCCTCATCGCCAAGGCCATGCCGGCCGACTACGCCCTGTTCCTCTTCCTGAGGGACAGCACCGCCACCGGGGGCCGGGTGGCCACCATGGCGATGATGGCGGTTTTGGGCGTGGGCGTGCCGGGAGGTTCCCAGGTGGGCTACGCGTCCCTCGTGGACCTCAAGGATGGAAAGGTGGTCTGGTTCAACCGCATGGTGAAGTTCAGCGGCGACGTGCGGGAGGCCGAACCGGCCCGCCAGACCCTGGAGAACCTCCTCCAGGAATTCCCGGACTGAGCCGATGGAGCGCCGCATCTTCCTCAGAACCTGCGCCTCCTGCGGGGCCACGGCGGCCCTGGGCCGGACCCTGTTCGGCCACGAACTGCCCGAACGCATACCCCGCCCCGACGTGAAGACGATGGAAGGGGGCCTATGGGCCATGTGCGACCGGGAGGAGGAGAAGCTCAGACAGAGCCCCCTGCGCCTCAGGGACGCGATCCTCCCAGCCTACATCCAGGGCATCGCCTGCAGGCTGGGCCAGGTCCACTGCCCCGACATCCGCACTTACGTCATGCGCACCCCCTACTTCAACGCCAACATGGCCCCCAACGGGATGATGCAGGTCTGGACGGGGCTGCTGCTGCGGTGCATGAACGAGGCCCAGGTGGCCGCGATCCTCGGCCACGAGATCGGGCACTACGCGCTCCGCCACGGCCTGGAGCAGCTCAAGGACGCCAAGTCCCGGTCCGCCTTCGCCAGCGTGATCATGGTCATCCCCGTGGCCGGGCCCCTGGCGGCCCTGGGCACCATGGCGGGCGGGTTCGCCTATTCCCGCGACCACGAGCGCGCAGCGGACCGCATCGGGCTGGAGCTCATGGCCAAGGCGGGCTACCCCCCCATGGAGGCCTCCCACGTGTGGGCCAATCTCCTGGACGAGCTCAAGGCCGAGAAGGACTGGTCCGGCGACGCCTCCAAGCGCAGCGTCATGTTCTCCACCCATCCCCAGGAGGCCGAGCGCGAAAAGACCCTCCAGGACCTGGCCACCGCCATGGGCGGCAACGACCGGGACCCGGGCGTGGCGCCATTGCGGCGGGCCATCGCCGCCCAGCGCATGGAGTGGATGGAGGACGAGCTCAAGCGCAGGCGGTTCGGCGAGAGCTTCGCCCTCTTCACGCGCCTGTGCAAGACCGAGCCCCAGGACGGGATGGCCTGCTACTTCCTTGGCGAGACCTACCGCCTGAGGAACTCGGACGGCGACCTCGAGCTCGCGATGACCACCTACGCGAAGGCAGCGGACCTGCCAGGGGTCCCCCCGGAAGTCCACCGGGCCATGGGCCGGCTGCATCGCAAGGCCGGCCGCACCGAAGAGATGAAGAAAGCCTATTTCCGCTACCTGGAACTCCGGCCCGAGGCCGAAGACGCCGAAATGATCCGGTCCTACCTGGGAGTGTCGCAATGAGAAAGTCCTGGATCGTCCTGAGCCTGCTCCTCGCCACCGGCTGCGTGTCCCCGGTCACCTGGGTCGGCGTCCCCGTTGTGGCCGAGACCGTCCTGCCCGGCCAGTTCTCCGTCAAGGGCCAGGCCGGCTGGAACCGCCTGGACGAGGGCGGCAAGGTGGACCGGGACCTGTGGTGGACCGTCAACGGCGCCCCCCTGGACCTGGTGAGGTTCTTCACGGGGCTCGCCCCGGGCCAGCCGATGATCCAGGTCAAGGGCCAGGCCGCCCAGAAGCGCATGCCCACCTTCCAGGCCAAGATGCAGCCCGAGGAGATCGTGGAGATGTACGAGGCCCTCGTCACCTCCGACGGCAACACCTTCAAGCGGGACAAGCTGGCCCCCTGCGCCTTCGCCGGCGGGGACGGCTTCCGGTTCGAGTTCACCCTCGTGCGCAAGAGCGACGAGGTGACCCTCAAGGGCGCGGGCTGGGGCGTGGTGCGCAACGACAAGCTCTACCTGATGGTCTTCCAGGCGGCGCGCATCCACTACTACCCGGACCTCCTCCCCAAGGTGGAGGCCATGGCCGCCTCGGCCCGCATCGGAGCCTGAGGTCCACCCGGAGCCGGTCCGGCCAGGATGGATCCCGTCACAAGTCACAGCCCACCCGCTTGCTTTTCCGGCCGGGTAAACCACATTGGTTGGTGGACCGGTCCAATACTTGACCGGTGGCGTTCCCATCGGGCGGCCCTCCGGGAGCCGCCCAGGTCCCCAAGGACCCGGAACGCGGCGCTTCCGCCGATCCCGGCCCACCCCCACCCAGGGGGCGGCCCGTGGCCTGCCGCCACGCGCCAAGCCCCCGGGACATCCGGAGCTCCCATGAAACTCAAGACCCTGGTCCACCGCCTCGACGACGCTTCCGGCGAACTGGGCCTCATCCTCGGGAAGCTGGAAATGGAGCAGCGCCGGGGTTCCCCGGTGCTGGCCGAGGAGTTCGACTTCATCGAGGAGCTGTACCGCAAATTGCTTGGCCTCGACGTCCTCCCCTGGCGCAACCGCGTCTTCTACGCCCTCGTGCCGGGCCTGGTGCTGGGCGCCCTGGCCGTGACGCTTCCGCCTCCCGCCCCACGGACGTGGCTGGCCGCCGCGGGCGGCGCGCTGGTCCTGGCGGCCCTCGCCTTCGCCGTGGCGTTCACCCGCAAGCGCAAGAACCTCGACGCCCGGTTCCGGGCCTTCCGCGCGGCCCTCCAGGCCGGAAAATCCATCTTCGAACTGGGAGACATGGGCGAACTTTAACGCGCAGATCCTGCCGCGCGCCATTCCGCCGCGATGCGGCCGACCTCGGCCAGGATGGCCTCGCGGGCGGGCCCGTCCCCCTTGGCCCGGGCCAGGTAGGCGGCGATGTAGAGGGGAGGTTCGCCGGCGGGGCCCGCGATGGCGATGTGGTTCACGAAACCCGCCGCATCCCGGCCCGTGCCCGTCTTGTCCAGAACCTCCCAGTCGGCGGGAAAGCCCGCCCGCAGGCGGCGGAAGCCCGTGGAGCAGCCCGCCATCCATTTCCCCCATTGGGCGCGCGCCTCCAGGGAGAGCGCCTTTCCGGTCCAGATGCGCTCAAGGTCCCGGCGCATGGCCTCGGGGGAGGTCGTGTCCCGCGGGTCGCCCGGGGGGACGTCGTTCATCTCCGGCTCCTTGCGGTCCAGGCGCGTGGTGGGATCGCCCAGGCTCCGGGCGAAGGCGGTCACGGCCCGTGGCCCTCCGATGCGGTCCAGGAGGAGGTTGGCGGCGGCGTTGTCGCTCACGGTGACGGTGGCGGCGCACAGCTCCCCGATCGTGAGGGTGCCCTGGGCCAGGTGGGCCCGCACGACGGGCGCGTAGTCCTGCAGGTCCCCCTGCCCGAAGGGGACGGCATCCTCCAGGCGGAGGGCGCCGGCATCCACCTTCATCAGCACCGTCGCCGCCAGGAGGGCCTTGAAGGTGCTGCACATGGGGAAGCGCTCCCGGGCACGCTGCCCGAGGGTCCTGCCCGTGGAGGCGTCCAGGATGGACACCCCCAGGCGGCCACCGCTTTTGCGTTCCAGGACCCGGAGGCGCGCCAGGAACACCCGGTCCGGGGAAGCCGCGGGGGCGGGACGCGGGGGCGCGGCAAGGGCGGCGGTGCCCGCGACCAGGAGCAGGCCGGCGATGAAGGATCGGATGGTTCGAGTACCCATGGCGTGATCACCCCGTTCCAGCATTGCCCAATGCGGGATCGGCGTCCATCCGGGCATGGAGTCTGGCATGCTGGAACGGAGCGGGCCCCCGTCCCAACCAGCGATGGAACCGGATGGGCATCGTCCCGGAACACGTGCGGCCGGTCACCCCCGGCCCCAAGGAGCCCCCATGAAAGCTCTCGCCATCAACGGAAGCCCCCGGAAGGCCGGCAACACCCACCTCCTGCTCGAGCGTGCCCTGGAACCCCTGGCCGAGGCGGGCTGGGACACCGAGATCATCCAGGTGGGCGGCCAGAACATCCACGGCTGCCGCGCCTGCGGCCTCTGCGTGAAGAACCAGGACGACAAATGCCACTCGGGGAGCGACGTCTTCAACGACATCTATGCCCGCATGGCCGCGGCCGACGCCCTCATCCTGGGCTCCCCCACCTACTTCACGGACGTGAGCGCCGAGATGAAGGCCCTCATCGACCGCGCGGGCTTCGTGGCCATGGCCAACGGCGGCGCCTTCGCCGGCAAGATCGGCGCCGCGGTGGTGGCCGTGCGACGCGGAGGCGCCACCCATGCCTTCGACACCATGAACCACCTCTTCCAGATCTCCCAGATGGTGATTCCAGGCTCCACCTACTGGAACATGGGGTACGGCCTGCAGCCCGGCGACGTGGCGAACGACGGCGAGGCCCTGCGCAACATGGCCCACCTGGGCCGTTCCATCCACTGGCTGGGAACCGCCCTGGCGGCCAGCGCCCTGCCCTACCCCGTGCGCCGGGCGGGAGAGGCCTAGCCCAGGTTGGCCTATGCTTGGGGAGGCTCCCTTTCCCCGAGGCTTCCATGCATTTCCTCCGACGCGTCCCGGCCTGCTTCGCCCTGCTCCTCCTGGGCGCCCATTTCCTGCGGGCCGAGGCGCCGGTCCTCACCGGGCTGGCCCTGGCGCTCCTCGTGCCGGTCTTCGCCTTCGGACGGCGGGGGCGGACCGTGGCGGGGTGGGCCCTGGCCCTGGGATCACTGGTGTGGGCCGGGACCCTGGTGGAGGATGTCCAGGCCCGGCTGGCCCTGGGGGCTCCCTGGATGAGGCTGGCGGCCATCCTGGGGGCGGTGGCGGTCTTCACGGCCTGGGCGGCCTGGCTGCTGCGGCCCTGGCCCCTGCGGGAATCCCGCTGAAAGGGAATTGAAAAACAAAAACTTCCAAGGCCCGGGTTTTGCTTCAGTATGCAGGCAAGCCAACGCCCCAACCCGGATCCGCCCATGAAGCTGGACCTTCAGACCCTATCCTTCGTGCTGGGCCTCGCCTCGCTTCTCCAGGTGATCGCACTCTTCGGGCAGTGGCGGGCGAACAAGGAACGGGCAGGCCTCCAATGGTGGACCCTGGGCAGCGCCTCGTTCACGGTGGGGTTCCTGATGAACGGCCTCCGGACCCACCCCCGTATCGGCCCTTACGCCATCGTGGCCAACAACCTGTTCCTCATCGGCGGGGCCACCCTGACCTACATGGGCGTCCTCCGCTTCTTCCGGCGGCGGGAGCCCCTGCGCCGGTTCTGGTTCATCACGGTCGCCACGATCCTCGTGGCGACCTGGTTCACCCTCGTCAACGACGACATGGCCATCCGGCGGGTCCTGTTCTCCGGCACGGTGGCGGCCATCTCCCTGGCCATCGCCTGGGCCCTGCGCGCCAACCGCACGCCCCAGGTGGCCTCCTCGGTGAACTTCCTGGCGGTGGTGTTCACGCTGTTCGGGACGTTCTTCGCGGCCAGGGCCCTCACGCCCTTCCTCGGCTCCACCGAGCCGCACTTCTTCGCCCCCTCCCCCCTGCAGACGGCGACCTACCTGGTGACCCTGGCGGGGGGCATGCTGTGGAGCTTCGGGTTCATCATCCTCGTCAACCAGCGCCTGAACGCCGAGAGCCTCGAAGCGCGGTCGGCCCTGCGCGAGAACAACCTCTTCCTGACCGAGCTCATCGAGAACAACGGCGCCCTCATCTACGTCAAGGACCTGGAGGGCCGGTACACCCTGGTGAACAAGAAGTGGGAGGAGGTCACCGGCAACTCCCGTTCCTCCGTCCTGGGCCGCACCGACGTGGACCTGTTCCCCGGGGAGGACGGCCTGGAGTTCCGGCGTCTGGACATGGAGGCCATGCGCCGGGGCCAGGTGGTGGAGGACGAGGAGGCCCTCACCGGCCCCGAAGGCGAACGCCACTTCCTCTCCATCAAGTTCCCCCTGCGCAATCCGGACGGCTCCGTGCGGGGGCTCTGCGGCATCTCCAGCGACATCACCCAGCGCAAGGCCGACGAGCAGCGCATCCGCGAGCTGGCCGCCCAGCTGGAGCTGGAACGGGACTATGCCCAGGCCAGCGCCCTCACCGACGGGTTGACCCGCCTGGCCAACCGGCGCCATTTCGATGACACCCTGAATGCCGAGTTCTACCGCCTGAAGCGGTCCTGGGCGCCCCTGTCGCTCATCATGCTCGACGTGGACCACTTCAAGAACTTCAACGACCACTATGGGCACCCCGCGGGCGATGCCTGCCTGCGCGCCATCGGAGCCGCCATCCAGGCCACGGTGGGGCGGGCCTCGGACCTGGCGGCGCGCTTCGGCGGCGAGGAGTTCGCCGTGGTGCTGCCCGAGACCGACGCGGCCGGCGCCCTGGGCATGGCCGAACGCATCCGCAAGGCCGTGGAGGACCTGGCGTTGCCCCACGGCTGGAACAGCGCGGGCCCCACGGTCACCGTGAGCCTGGGCGTGGTCACCCGCTCCGCTTCGGACCTGGCCTCCCCGGACCGAATGGTCCACCTGGCCGACAAGGCGTTGTACGCCGCCAAGCTGGGCGGCCGGAACCGCGTCTCCGTGGCCGTGGACGAGGTCCCCGCCCCGGGCGGTGCCCCGGACCTGATCCGCCTCAACTGGCGCGATGCCGCCGAAAGCGGCAACGCCCACATCGACGGCCAGCACCGGGCCCTCTTCGACGCCTCCAACGAGCTGCTGTCGGCCCTGATCGAGGGTGCTCCGGGGGAAGCCTGCGGGAACATGCTCCAGGGGATCCTCACGGCCCTGGCCGAACATTTCCGCGACGAGGAGGAGCTGCTCCGCGCCGTCCATTACCCCCAGGCGGCGGCCCATGCGGCCCGGCACGAAGAGATGCTGGCCCGGGCCCGGGACCTCGCCCGCAGCTTCGAGGCGGACCAGCTGCCCATCGGCGACCTCTTCAGCTTCCTGGCCTACGAGGTGATCGCCCAGCACCTCTTCCGGGAGGACCGTAAGTTCTTCCCCTACCTCGCGGGAAAAGCCGGCGGTTCAACGGACTAGCACACGAACAGGCGTCCCTCACCCCTGCCAACGCTGGTTGACCCACTGGGAAATGGCCTCGCGGGCGCCCGCCGCCGGCGCCGCACCCCGGTTCCGCAGCGTCTCCTCCAGACTCTTCACCTCGGCAACCCGGCACGGGGGGCAGATGCTGTGCGTGTAGGACACGGCCCGGGTCCGGCGCTCGGGATGCCACTCCCCCCCGTAGCGGATCAGGCCGCACCAGGCGCATCGGGTTGTGCAGGTCGGGTGCTCCATGCTGGTCATCCCCCGGACCCTTATAACGGAAGAAACCCCCGCACAGGGGGCTTCGTTTGACGGGCATAGCCCGCTCGGGAAGGTCATGGGAAGTATCGGTTGGTGAGACGGAATGTCAACACGGCCCGCGCCCGCCATTGCCTGTCCTCATGTCTGTTTGGTCGCTCCGTGGACGGCGGTGCCGAGGTCAGCGGGCCCGCTTGTCCCGGAAGAACCGCCAGGCCTCCTCCACCGTCTCCACGTCGCCGTTCTGCTTGCCGCACACCGCGGTGTACAGCGCGCCGTACCGGTGACCGATGCTGGGTTCGCAGTGTCCCCCCCCATCCACCTTCAGCAGCATGACCTGCGGCCCCTCCGCCGGCCCCCAGGTGCTGCGCACCACACGGGTGGGGTCCTTGCGCCCGGCATGGGGCAGCGGGTCCACCCTGGCCTCCCCCTCGAGGCCGTCGGCCCTGCGCCAGAAGGCCAGGGACGCATCGGTGCCCAGCACCGCGCCGCGCAGCTGGTCCTTGAAGTGCACCTGGCCACCCGCGTAGGGCATGAGCTGGTCCTCGGTGCCTTCGATCATCAGGACGGAAACGGGACGGGGAGCCTTCGCCGGAGGACGCTCTCCGGGCATGGAGGAGCAGGCGGCCACCACCGCGGCGATGGGGTGGGGCAGTTCCAGGGCCAGGCGGAACGCGAACACGCCGCCATTGGACATGCCCATGACGTAGACGCGGCGGGGGTCCGTGCGCAGCTCCCGTTCCAGCCGT
>DBME01000371.1:10219-24036 GCA_002298155.1 Holophagaceae bacterium UBA706
CGCCCATCGTTCCAGCCAGTCTTCCCGTCGGCGCCCTTCACGCCATCCAGGGCGGCCACCACGAGCCCTTCCCGGTCGGCGAGGTCCTTCCAGGCCCGCAGCGGGCTCCGATCCAGGAAGCCGGTGCCCAGGACGTTCCCCGCGCTGCCCAGGTGGCCATGGAGGACGACCACCAGGGGCCGGTCCGGTTTCGCAGCGCCTTCGGGCACCGCCAGGAGATAGTGGCGGGAACCGTCGGCGGTGGTGACGGTGGCATCGGTGATGGTAGCGGCGGCGAGGGTCCCGCATCCCAGGAGGGCGGGAAGGAGGAGGAGGCGGAGGGATCGGAACATGGCAGGCACGTTACCACCGGTCCCCGCCCAGCGGAAGAACGCCCACCCCAAAGACGCCAGTCATGGTGTCATTAAGGCGGAGGGAGGGCAGCGATGGGAATCGATCCGGGAATCCAGGACTACCGTGAGCGGATCTCCGCCCTTGACCTCGGGATCCTGGAAGCGCTCAACCGGAGGGTCGATCTGGTCAAACGCCTCAAGGACCTCAAGGAGGCACGGGGACTCGCCTTCCATGACCCCGCCCAGGAGGAACGCCTCATGGCCGCCCTGGTGGAAGCCAACCAGGGGCCCCTCTCCGACGAAGGCCTGAGGGAGATCTTCGGCCTCATCCTGACCTGGGCAAAGCGGGACGCCGCGGGGCTATAGTTCCGCTGCGGCAACCTTCCGCGCCGCGGATTCCCCCGCCAGCCATCCCGTGGAGAAGGCGATCTGGAGGTTGTAGCCGCCGGTGTTCGCGTCCAGGTCCAGCAGTTCGCCGGCGAGGTAGAGGTTCTCCACCTTCCGGGAAGCCATGGTACGGGGATCGACGTCCTTGAGGGAGACGCCGCCGGCGGTGACGATGGCCTCCTCCCAGCCGCCGTGGCCGGTGACCTCGAAGCGCATCTCCTTCAGGAGGCCCAGGAGCTTCTTCCGCACCGGCCCCTTGATGCGTGCGGCGGGGGCCCCGGTGTCCACCCCCAGGGCCTCCCCGAAGACCTCCACCAGCTGCGGCGGCAGGAGGGACCGCAGCAGCGCCCTGCAGGGTGCGCCGGGATCCGCGTCCAGGTCGCGGAGCAGACGCGCCTCCAGCTTCGGCAGGTCCAGGGCCGGCTTCAGGTCGAGGGTCACTTCCACCTTCCGGCCCGCGGCCATGGCGTCGACGATCTGGCGGCTGAGGCGCAGGACGATGGCGCCGCCGAGCCCCTTGGCCGTGAACTCCGTCTCCCCGAACTCCCGCGCCTGCTTCCGGCCGTCCACCCAGAGCGTCAGTTCCACGTTCTTGAGCGTGAGGCCCTGGGCGCGCGGGATGACGGGGATGGTCCCGATCCCCACCAGGGAGGGACGCTGGGCTTCGAGGCGGTGGCCGGCGGCCTCGGCGAAGCGCAGGCCGTCGCCCGTGGAGCCCGTGGCGGGGTAGGACCGTCCGCCGGTGGCGAGGATGCCGGCCCGGGCCTCGAGCCTGCGCCCCGGGCCCGCGGTGGTGGCCACCACGACCCCCGTGAAGCGCCCGTCCTCGACGAGGAGTTCCTCGACCCGCGCGTGCAGCACGATCTCGACGCCCTGCTTCCGGGCCCAGCCGACGATGCCGTCGGCCACGTCCCAGGCCCGGTCGCTCACGGGGAACACCCGGTCTCCGCGTTCGGTCTTGGTGGGGACGCCTTCGGCTTCCAGCAGGGCGATGAGGTCGCGGTTGAAGAAGGCGCCGAAGGCCTGGCGCAGGAAGCGCGGCTCCGGGTGGATCTCCTTGAGGTGGTCCTCCAGGGGCTTCATGTTGGTGACGTTGGCCCGGCCCTTGCCCGAGATGCGCAGCTTGCGGCCGGGCTTCTCCATCTTCTCCAGGAGCAGGACGCGGGCACCCAGCATGGCGGCGCGGCCCGCCGCGAGCAGCCCCGCCGGGCCCCCGCCGATCACCACCACATCCCAGGTTTCCTGCGCCAGGGCCCGGATACCCGCTTCGGTCCTCACGCGGGATCCCTCCCCTCGCAGAGCGTCAGTTCCATCCGGCACGCGGCGCAGTCGAACCGGCATTCCAGGCGGGTGGTCCCGTTCTCGATGAAGAGCGGCCCCTGGGGCTCCTTGAGGTCCTTCCAGGGCTCGGGGTTGGCGTGCACCTGGCACCAGCCCAGCTCGTAGCGCAGGCAGTGGCGGGTGGTCATCACCACGCGGCCCGTGAGGCTGGGCTGCAATTCCGCCGCGGGTTCCAGGACCTTCGCGTCCGCGCGTTCATAGAAGGCGCGGGCGGCCTGGTTGGCCACGTTCCAGGTGAAGTCCAGCTCCCGTTCCGGCAGGGGGTGGAGCCGGGTCGCGGCCCGCCGGCCCTCCCGGGGCCGGGGTTCGCGGCGCAGGGTCTCCAGGGCCGCCACGGCTTCCCGCCGCAGGGCGTTGAGGCAGCTCACCGGCACGAACCGCACCTCGGCCAGCTCCAGCCCGGCCAGGGCGAAGGGCGTGTTCCCCATGCGGCCCAGGGCGTCGGAAAGGGCCTGGGACGCAGCCGCCGCATCCCGTGGCGGGTNNCGGCCACGAGCCCCGTGGGGTCTTCCAGGCGCAGACGCACCGCCCCTTCCGGGAAATCCAGGCGGGCCGTCACGGGGATCCGGCGGTCCACCTTGGCGCCCCGCAGGGCCTTGAGCCAGTGGAGGTCCATGTTCCGGTGGAGCCGCGTGCCCACCTTGATGCGGGAGGGATCCTGCACGAAGACCTGGCGCCCCTCCACCGCGTTGACCACCGTGCCGGAAACCTCGGAGCCGTCCACGAAGGCGAGGCCGTCCCCGGGGTGCAGCTCCGCGGCCACATCCAGCACGAGCCGGTCGCCCTGGATGGAGCGCACCTGGCCCACGCTCTCCCCGAGATGCTTCGCCGCGTCCGGGGTGCCCATGGGCCTGCGCTCCCCGTCGAGGCGGTAGGTGGACAGGCCCCGCTGGAAGGTCTTGACGGGGTCCGGTGTGAACGCGCGGTTCACGGTGCCCAGGGAGGCCCGGCCCAGTTCCGGCCGGCGTTCCAGGAGGGCGTCCAGCTGCTGGCGCACATGGGAGACCACGTTCTTCACGTAGTCCGCGTCCTTGAGCCGGCCTTCGATCTTGAAGCTGAGGATGCCGGCGTCCGCGAGGGCCTCCACCTGGCCGGACACATCCATGTCGCGGATGCTCAGGAGGTGCTTCTCGCGCACCAGCACCCGGCCCGAGGCGTCCACCAGGTTCCAGGGGGCGCGGCAGGGCTGGGCGCATTCCCCGCGGTTGCCGCTGCGGCCGCAGATGGCCCCGCTCAGGTAGCAGTGCCCGCTTTCGCTCACGCACAGGGCCCCGTAGACGAAGGCTTCCAGCTCGATGTCGGCGGCGGCGTGGATGGCCCGGATGTCGTCGAGGCTCAGTTCCCGGGCGAGGATGGCCCGGGTGATGCCCGCGCTGGCCAGGAAGGCGACCTTCTCCGGGCTGTCGCAGGCCGTTTGGGTGCTCGCGTGCAGGGGCAGCGGAGGGAGATCCATCTCCAGGTAGGCCATGTCCTGGATGATGAGGGCGTCCACGCCCGCGTCGTACAGGTCCCAGGCCTGGCGCCGGGCCTCCTCCAGCTCGCCGTCGTAGAGGAGGGTGTTGAGGGTGGCATAGACCTTGGCGCCCCAGAGGCGGGCTTCCCGGGTGAGCGTGTCGAAGTCGAGGAGATCGTTGCCCGCGCCCTGCCGGGCGCCGAACCTCGGGCCGCCCATGTACACGGCATCGGCCCCGCAGCGCAGCGCGAGGATGCCCTGGTCCGCGTTCTTGGCGGGGGCGAGGAGTTCAAGTGCCATGGATCCAGGGTACCAGCCGCGGAGGCGTACGGCTTCCTTTTGGCGGGGCCGGTGGTGGTGCCATCCAACCGGGCAAGCGCCAGTGAGCAGGTCCAGCCGGTCAAGCCACCCCAGACGCAGCGCCGCCCTTCCGTTCCTCGAAGGCGCGGATCTCCGCCAGCGCCTCCGCCAGGGTCATCTCGTGGGCATCCAGGAGCTTATCGACCAGGTGCCCGGTGAGGGGCATGAGCCCGCCCAGGATGGCCTTGGTCTCACCATACAGCCGCTCGCTTTGGGCCTCCATGACGGCCTGCGTCGCCTCGTCCAGGGGCGGCGCCGGGCCGGACCGGTCCTGGACCAGGGCGCCGTAGTTGAGGCGGGTCTGGCGGTACATCCCCATCTCGCCCACGGCGTGGTGCAGCAGCCGGGTGACCCGGGTGATGTCGTTGTGGGCGCCGTTGGTGGTGCCCTCCTCCCCGAAGAACAGCTCCTCGTTGGCCATGCCCCCCAGGAGCACCCGCACCTCCTGCTCGATGTCGTCCCGGGTCTTGAGCAGGTTGATGCCCTCCTTGTGGAAGACGAAGCCCAGGGCGTTGGTGCGGGGGTTGGCCTTCAGCGAGATCTTGAGGGTCTTCACCTCGGCGAGCATCTGGTCCCAGTCGTCCTGGGTGCGCTGGCGTTCCTGGTGCAGGTCGACCAGGAAATGGCCCCACTCGTGGGTGGCGATGATCCGCCGGTCCCGTTGGCGTTCCTGGGTGGTGTGGATGTTGACGTTGCCCACCAGGACCCGCTCGGCGGCCTGCATCAGGGTGTCGGCGCGGATGAGCTCGCCTGACTGGACGGCGGTTATCCCCGCCTGATTGACGATGGTCTCCAGGTCGGCGGGGCTCCGGCCCTCGGTCACCGCGACCAGATCGCGCAGCTCCAGCCCCGGTTCGACCTTGGCGGCGCGCTGGCCCAGGTAGTGCCGGATGATCGCCAGCCGCTCCTCCGCGTTGGGCATGCGGAAATCCACCTTCATCTGGAAGCGGCGCAGCATGGCCTCGTCCATCACCATGGTCTCGCTGTTGAAGTTGCTCGCCACGATCCAGAGGATGCCGGCGGCCTTCCGGCTGCGCACGCCGTCCAGCACCGACAGGAACGTGTTGGAGGTGTCATCGTCGAACTTCCGGCGCCCTCCCCTCTTCATGAAGAGATCCTGCGCCTCATCCAGGAAGACGATGCACGGTCCGCGCCGGGCGGCCATGGCCAGGATGCGCGTGAGGGTCGTCGAACCGCCGGCCACGAGGCCCGTCTCCAGGTTGGCCGCGGAATGGAACAGGATGGGGAGACCCAGGTCCTTGGCCAGGAAACCGGCCAGGCGGGTCTTGCCGGTTCCCGCCGGGCCGCTGAACATCACGTTGAACGGCTTGTCGACGCCATAGGCCGCGTAGGCGGCGCGGCGCTGGTACTGGTCCTTGATCTGGGCCACTTCCGCCTTGATGTCGTCCATGCCCACCAGGTCCCCGATGGAACCGGGAATGTCGGACGGTTCCAGGAACATCAGCGGCTTGAACTGGCCCTTCATCTGCAGGGCGAGGAAGGCGAGCACGCCCAGGATGAGCGCGGCCGAGAGGACACCGCTCGCCACCGGCACCCAGGTGAAGCGCTCGGATTGCGGACGGGCTCCCGCGAAACGCTGCTCCAGGCGCTCGACCAGGGCGAGGCTTCCGCCCCGGAGCTCGCTGCGGGGGATGAACACGAGCTTGACGCCCCAGGGCGCGGTGACGGCCTTCTCGGTGAGGATCGTGGTTTCCATGTCCCCGGGGTAGTACGCCACCAGCCTGCCCTGGGTTTCGACCAGGATGATGCGCTCCGACACGGTCCACTGCAGGGGCCTCGAGATCACCAGGATGCGCTCGACCGGATTCGCATCCAGGAAGCTCAGCAGCGAGGTGCTCCCCAGGACCACCGGCAGGCGGTCATTGAAGGTCCAGAGCCGGGCCTCCTCCCGGTCCACCGCCACGGGTGCGCCGCGGGGATGCAGGAGGATGTACGCGGCCGCGCCGCCCGCGGGGATCAGCATCGTCAAGGTCAGTACGGCCCACTGCAGGGCCCGGGGCCGGGCTCCGAACCAGGCCAGGAGTCGCCTCGGACCGGCCCGGCGCGTGCTTGTCCCTGAACCCTCCGCGGTGGGCTTGGACGTTGCGGGCATGGCGCCGCTACAACACGCGGCGTCCGGAAATCAGCCGGACGAGGATGAGGACCACGGCCACCACCAGCAGGATGTGGATGAACCCGCCCATGGCGAAGGAGCTGACCAGCCCAAGGGCCCAGAGAACGACCAGGATGATGGCGATGGTATACAACATGGTACCGACTCCTCGGAATGGGGTTTGCCCGGACCCGGAAGGGCACGGTGCAGGGACAGGAGGCATCATTCAAGCCATTACTCAACGTGCTTGAAAATCAATGGATTACTAGGGCTGTCCACCGGCCGGCCCCCAACGTGTCGATCATTTCGGGTACCTCCGGCCCTTCTTTGGGTGGTGGACGCGCACATCAAATTGAACAGCCCGACCGCGGTGAAGGATCGGCCGGGGAAGCCAACTGTGAGGATCAGCAACGTTGTTCAACTGGCATGGTTCTCGCCCTTGGAAAGCGATGGCCCTCCGGAACGCTGTTCCCGAGGAGGCATGGACCGTGGCGCGCCCACGGCCCCCTTCATCCACCTTCCCCTTTCGCGGACGTGACTATCAAAATACTCATGGTATTGACCTCGCACGATCGGCTGGGCACCACCGGAGCCAAGACCGGATTCTGGCTCGAGGAATACGCCAGCCCCTACTATGCCTTCCTGGACGCGGGCGCCACGGTCACCGTGGCCTCGCCCCGGGGAGGGAAACCGCCCCTGGACCCCGCCAGCGACACGCCAGCTCAGCAGACCGAGGCGACCCTCCGCTTCAAGGAGGATCCGGCCGCCCAGGCCGTGCTGGCCGACACGCGCATCCTCTCGGGGGTCGACCCCGCCGGCTACGATGCCGTGTTCTATCCGGGCGGCCATGGCCCCCTGTGGGACCTGGCCGAGGACGCATCCTCCATCGCGCTCATCGAAGCCATGTTGAAGGCCGGCAAACCCGTGGCCGCCGTCTGCCACGCGCCGGGGGTTCTCCGGCATGTGCGCACGCCTTCCGGGAGACCCGTGACCTATGACCGGGCCGTCACCGGGTTCTCCAATTCCGAGGAGGCCGCGGCAGGGTTGACCAAGGTCGTGCCCTTCCTGGTCGAGGACATGCTCAAGGAGCAGGGAGGCATCTATTCCAATGTCCCCGACTGGCAGCCCCATGTGGTCACCGACGGCCTGCTCATCACCGGACAGAACCCCGCGTCGTCGGCCCCCGCCGCCAAGACCCTGCTCCTCAGCCTGGTGCCGGTCCCGTCCTTCGGCTATTGACATGGCCACCCTCCTCCTGCGGCGCTTCCTGCTTGCCGCCTCCTGCCTCGGGGTGGGGGGCGGGGCCGCGGCCCAGGAGCCCCCTGCCGGGTCCGCGATCCTGGCCGGAAGGGATCCCGATGCCTTCGGAAGCCTGCCCCGGACCCTCCAGGACGACACCCGGCAGGTCTTCAGCGTCACGGGCCGCTGGGAGACCCGGGAGTGGAACTTCGCCCTCGCCAGCGTCGCCCTGATCCTCGTCACGGGCCTGACCCTGGACCGGCCCGTGGACAAGGCCATGCTGACGTCCTCACCTTCCTCCCCCTGGGGCAGGGCCGCGAGGTTCGTGTCCCCCCTGGGCAGCACCCCCGGGGTCCTGGCCGCGGTGGGCATCTACATCGCCGGCGCCGCCTTCCGGAGCCCCGGGATCCGTGCCACCGGAACCGACGCCATGGTGGCCATCGCCATCGCCGAGATCGCCATCGTCCTGCCGTTGAAGCTCCTGGTGGGCCGTTCCCGGCCCAACGCCGGCGAAGGCACGCATGCCTTCAACCCCTTCAGCGGGGACGTCTCCTTCCCCTCCGGTCACACCACCGTCTCCTTCGCCCTGGCTTCGGTCATCTCCGGACACGCCCAGCGGCCCTGGGTCTCCTGGACCGCCTACGGCGTGGCGGGCCTTGTGGGCCTGGCCCGCGTACAGGAGCGCAGCCACTTCTTCTCCGACGTGGTGGCGGGCGGCCTCATCGGCACCTTCGTGGGCAGGACCGTGGTGTCCCGCAACCAGACCCTGCGGGACCCGGGCGGCTCGAGGGTCGTGGTGACCCTGACGCCGGCGCTCCTGGACGGAGGCCTCGGTCTCTGCCTCACGGCACGATTCTGAAGGCATCACTACCGGGTGGCGCCGAACCCCGCGTTGCCCAGCAGATTATAGGCAAGGGCCAAGGTGCCCACCCGCTGGCGGGTGTCGGGACGGTCCGGGTAATGCGCATTGCGGGTGGAGGCGAGGTACTGGATTCCCAGGGCATGGCGGCCGTAGATGCGGAAGGTGAGGCCGACATTGAGCCGGTCGATGGCCTCCCGGCCTCCGGGATCGCCGCCTCCCGTTCCGGTGATGTAGTACCGGCGCCCGGTCATGTCCAGCATCACCGCGTCGGCGAAGATGAACCTGAGGGCGGTCAGGCCCTGGGGCGCCACGCCGAAGTGGTAGTCCCGCTCACCCACCTGCGCGACGTTGCCGGCGGCGGCATAGCCGACCCCGCCCAGCACGGATCCCTGGATGGAGACCTTCCGCCCCACCTGCCACTGGAACGTGGTGCCCACCGATACCGAGGTGCTCGCCACCCTGAAGATGTAGGGCGCGATGTAGTCGTACCCTCCATAGAGCCCCCAGATGGCCTTGTAGGAATCCCCAAGGGCGTAGTCCGTGCCGTAGAGCAGGCCGCGGATCATGATGCTGTCCACGGGATTCGACGCTTTGCCCAGGGACCTGAATTCGAACTGGAAGTAGTCGAAGGGGCGATCGTAGGTGTAGCCATGCTTCCCGGGCAGCCCGTAGTCCAGGGCGTAATCAAGGGTGGCCTGGTTGCGCTGGGTGGTGCTGGTCACCCCGTTCTCGTTCAAGTCGGAGTGGAGGCTTCCCCCCAGCTGCAGGCGCCATCGGAGGCTCGGATCGTCGCTGGGGAACAGCGGCTTGAAACGTGCTCCGAAGGCCCACCGGTTGATGGCGGAGGACGGAGACAGGAGGGCGGCGCCCGCCTTGCGCAGGAATCCCGGGTNNGATTGGACATCCGGAAGAGGGTCTCGCCGAGCAGGCTTCCCCCGATGCCGGTGGCGATCATGTCGTTGTAGGAAGGCGACGTGGTCTCCCCGCCCACCTCCCACACGAAGCTCGAGGCCACCGTGTAGCCCGCCGAAGACCAGAAGGATTGCCCTGCGGACCGCGCGAAGCCGAAGTACACGGAACCCGTGTAGGGATGCATGAACTGGTTCATGGCGAAGGCATCCCTGTCCACCACCCAGGGCCCCTTGGTGATGTGGTCGAAGGTGGACCTCCAGGTGGAGCTGTAGACCTTCTTCCCGTTTTCCATGAGGTCGGGATAGAGCTGGCGGTCCACCTGGTTGAGCGAGAATTGGAAGGTCAGGATCTCCAGGGCCGGGATGAGGGCGCTCCTGCCCGCCCCGGTTTCCCAGGACATGGCTCCCGGTGTGACGTTACCCATCTCCTTGAAGGCCCCGGTGCGGGTGAGGGCGACATCCCGGTACACGTCCCCGCCGTCCCCCTTGATGTCGACGACATCCGGCACGGCCAGTTCGGCATAGCCATCCCCCGACACCACGAGGGTGTACGTGCCCGGCGTGGAAAGGACCACGGTATAGCGCCCATAGGCGTTCGTGGTGGCGACGGCCTCCTTTTCGCTCTTGCCCACCGCCATCACCACGACCTTGGCGCCCTGGACCCATGCGTGGTTGGAACGGTCCACGACCCGCCCGGAGACCGTATCGGCCTGGACCACGGACCACGCCGCCAGGGCGGCCATGGCCGCGGGGCGGAAGGAGGCGGATCTGCCCTGGATTGCTGCGTGCGCCTGTGTCACATTCCACCTTCGTCCGTTGCGTACCCGTTGGGTCTCCAAGGCAGCAACATCCAGGCCATCGCGTGAAAGCCTCCAAGGACAGTGCTTCCAGCAGCCCCCGCCTTGCGGGAGCGCTCCCGCAAGGCCGGATGGATTCACATTGAAGGGGCGGCTGCACCGCTCAGGGGACGCGCTCCCCTTCGACCTGCGTCGACTGAACCGCCGTTAACCCCGTGCTCCGCTATGGCAGGCCCATCTTGACCTTGCGCTCCTTCATTTTGAGCGATCGGGTCCGAGGGGAGACGCCATATCTCAATGTATTCACTGAATTGATGATGGTTATTTTAATAGCCCACGTTTTGCTTGCACGTCTGCTAACACCTTGACCGAACACCAGGCCCAGGAGGCTTGCATGGATAACCTCCCGATGGAACTCGTGGAACTCTTCGAACACCGGATACGGGAAGCCGCCGCGGAAACCGGGAGCGCCGCCCTCCTACGGAATGCCGATCGCCTGCTTGATCTCATCAAGGCCCGGAACCCGAGTTGCACGTCGGATGGGGCTTCTAGGCCCATCCACTAGAATCCAGGGGGTGTGTGGGCCGGGACCGCAGTCCCCACCGCGGGACGGGAGGGGGTTGACAGGCTCCCGGGGTCGGCTTAGTATTTGTCAGCTAGATGCATTTAACATCTAGATGATTAAAGCCAAGGAGTCCCGCATGTTCCCCTTCGTTCTCATGGCCCTGGCGGCAGGCGGCGTGGCCGTCTCCGCCTGGCAGGACCGGGCGCGCACCCGGGCCGCCCTGGCCTACGCCATCAAGGCAGGCCTCAACCTGCTCCCCTCCCTTCTGGCCATGACGGCGGCCATCGGCCTCGCCATGGCGCTGATCCCCGCGTCCGTCATCGCCCGGCTCTTCCAGTCCCACGGGACCCTGGGATTCCTTCTCCTCTCCGGCCTGGGGGCTCTCCTGACGATCCCCGGTCCCATCGCCTACCCCCTGGCCGGGTCCCTGCACCGCATGGGCGCGAGCCTGCCGGCCCTGGCGAGCTTCATCACGACGCTCACGATGGTGGGGCTCCTCACCTCCCCCCTGGAGATCAAGGCCTTCGGCCGGCGCTTCACCGTCCTCCGGCAGGGCTTCAGCCTCGCCCTGGCGCTCCTGGTCGGGGCCCTGATGGGGGTGGTGCTGTGAACCCCCTGGTGCGGAAATCCCTCGTCATCGCCGCCGTCATCCTCCTGCTGCACGCGGCGCTCGCCCTGCCCTTCCCCGGTATTGCGGGCCTTTCCGCCCGGCACTGGGCCACGGGCATGGGGGAAGTGCTGGTGATCGTCCCCTCCATCCTGGTGCTCATCGGCCTCTTCGACGCCTGGGTGCCCCGCGAGGTGGTGGCGAGGAACCTGGGGACGGACTCGGGCCTGCGCGGCATCGCGTTCGCGGTCCTCCTGGGCACGGGCGCGGCGGGCCCCGTCTACGCCGCCTTCCCCATCGCCCTCACCCTGCGCGAGAAGGGCGCGCGCACGGCGAACCTGGTCATCTTCCTGGGCGCGTGGGCTACAATCAAGCTTCCTATGCTGATGATGGAAAGCGCCTATCTCGGAACCCGGTTCGCGATGCTCCGCCTGGTCATGACGCTGCCGGGCATCATCGCCTGCGGGTTCGCCATGGAGCGCCTGGAACGCCCCGCCCCCGTGGACGCCTAGGTCCATGGCCGCCGCGAACCGCCAGACCCGCCACCTCCCCGCCTTCATCCTCCTGGAGCTCTCGGAAGGTCCCCTGCACGGCCATGCCATCCGCACGGCCCTCACGGAGCGGTTCCCGGACCACAAGTTCGACCCCGGCGCCACCTACCGCACCCTGAGCGCCCTCGAGGAGGCCGGGGAGGTGGATTTCCATTGGGACACGGATTCCCGGGGACCCGCCCGCAAGATCTACACCCTCACGCCCCTCGGCTGGGAGCGCCTGGCGTATTGGCGGTCCGAGATGGAGAACCGCCTCGCGTTCCTGCAAGATTTCCTGAACCGGTACGACCGGGCCAAAGCCAGGCGCTAGCCGGGTTCACCTCAGCTTGGCGTAGGCCTGGTTGACCTGGAAGAGCCCCGCCCCCAGGACGTTCAGCACGACGGCCAGGTTCCACAGGGAAACCTCCAGGTGGCTGAAGGCCTTGATGTACCCCAGCCCGATGACCGCCGCCACGATCACGAAGGAGACCGCCACATCGAGCGAGGTGGCCAGCTCCTCGGTGTCCAGGCCCCGGAAGCGGGGCCAGGCGGGCACCAGGATGCTCAGGGTGCACACGGGCACCGCGCGCTTCCCCAGGGCTCCCAGGGAGGCCAGGTTGGCAAGGTTCAGGAACGCGTCCACGCCGCCCAGCGCCAGGAGCGCGAGGCCCCACCGGCCCAGGAGGACGCCCGCGAGGATCTTGAAGATGCAGAAGGGGAGGCCCACCGTGAGGGCTTCCAGGAATGCGAGGACGCGTGGATTGTGCAGCATGGGATTCGGGTCTTCCTTCATGGGGGGAACGTCCGCCGGAACGCGGAGCTCGTGGACAACCTGCGGGATCACCTGACGGGACCGCTCCCTTCCCGCACGTGGGATGGAGTTCCCGGCTTCGGTCTCCCAGCCGGCATCGAACGGCGCGCGGGGGCGCCAACCAGGGTGCGCGGAACCTTCGCGGATGGCCTCAAGGGTCCGGCGCTACATTAAACATCTTATACCATTGACCTTATTTTTCAAGGCCTTTCCGGGAATGCGGCCAGGGCACAATGAAGGGAATCCAGCCTTTCCTAAGCGCCCGACCCGAACCCGGGGGACCCCATGCCCGCTGCGACCCTTGCCCAGCCTCCCATGCGCCTGCGCTCCCTGGACGTCTTCCGCGGCCTCTGCGTCATCGGCATGATGCTGGTGGACTGGCCGGGTGACTGGGACCGCAGGCTCCGGCTCTTCAGTCATTCCGAGTGGGCCGGCATCACGGCACCCGACTTCATCTTCCCGTCCTTCCTCTTCATCATGGGCGTGGCGATCCCCTTCGCCCTCCAGGCGAAGAAGGACGCGGGGGTTCCGCCCTCGCGGCTCTATGGCGGGATCCTCCGGCGGTCCGCGCTGCTCTTCGCCTTCGGATACTTCCTGAACCTCTGCTGGTACTCCACGCAGACCGTGCTGCCCATGGACTGGGGGCACATGCGCGTCATGGGCGTGCTCCAGCGGTTCGCCCTCGTCTACCCCGCCGCGGCCGTGCTGTTCCTCCACCTGGAGCCCCGGCGCCTGGTCCAGGTGTGCGCCGCCATCCTCCTGGGCACCTGGGCCTTGATGACCCTCGTGCCGGTACCGGGCTTCGGCCGGCCCGACCTGCTGATGCTCCCCGCGGGGACGGTCACCCCCAACCTCGCCACCTGGTTCGACCTGAAGGTGCTCGGCCCCCTCATCGGCCCCGACGCGCCCTACGATCCGGAAGGCATCGTCAGCACCCTTCCCTCCCTGGCCACGGGCCTTCTGGGCGTCCTGACGGGGCTCTGGCTGCGCAGGACGGACGTGGACCCCGAGCGCCGCCTCAACCGCCTCTTCACCTGGGGCGTGGGCCTGGCGGTCCTGGGCTACCTCTGGGGCCAGGGCTACCCGCTCTGCAAGAAGCTCTGGTCCGGCTCCTTCGTGCTCATCATGGCCGGCTGGAGCATGCTCCTCCTGGGCGCCCTCCACGGCCTCCTGGACCTGCGCGGCCGGGAGAGCCGTGCCTGGGCACTGCCCACCTGGTTCGGCATGAACGCCATCGGCGGGATCCTCACCTTCACGTTCCTGGACAACGTCATGAGCCGGATCCCAGCCGGGCACCATGCCAACCACGCGGTGCTCTACCTCAAGGAATGGATCTACGAGAAACTCCTCTGCACCTGGCTCCCCCCGAAGCATGCATCCTGGGCCTATTCGGTGGCGGCGATCCTTCTGCTGAGCCTCCTTTTCCGCGGGCTGCACCGCCGCAAGTGGTACCTGCGAGTCTGACCCCCGGGTTGGAACCTCACCAACGTTGGAATTGAAAAGCGGCTC
>DBME01000309.1:0-7172 GCA_002298155.1 Holophagaceae bacterium UBA706
GAGGAGCCGAGGATCGCCGAGAACAAGAAAAGGATTGGATTGCCGGGATTGCCTGCTTGTCCACCTGCCTCCATTGGAGAGGTCCCCAGGGGCCCATCATTTTGATGAGCGGCTGGCCCGGTCGGCACAATGCATGAAGTAAGTATTAATATATTTTTATTTATCAACTGGCTCGTCGATTGCTTGGGAAGGTGGTCCCCCCAGGCTCCCATGAGCCTTGGCGTGGGACCCTGAGGAGTCCACGCATGAGAATCTCTCGAATTACCTTGGTGACGGCCGCCTTGGCCCTTTCGCCCGTAGCTGCCTTCGCTGTGACCGGGATCTTCGATCGCGCCACCGTCATGAATGTCTCCCCGGACATTCCCGCGGCGGAAGGCAAGGTCAAGTTCAACAAGACCGACGATGGAAACATTTCCATCAACCTGTCGATCAAGTACCTGGCCGATCCCCAGAAGCTCCAGCCGCCCTCCGCAGTCTATGTCGTCTGGGTCAGCAAGGACAAGGATTCCCCGGCCCAGAACATCGGTGCCATCCGCATCGACAAGGAGCGCGCAGGCTCGCTCAAGTCGGTGACGCCGCTCCACACCTTCCAGCTGTTCGTCACGGCGGAGGCCGCCGGCCAGGTCCAGGAACCCACCGGTGTCCGGCTTCTGTGGATCGATTACAACACCGAGTAACGCTGTACCGCGCCATGGCCTCCGCCGTGGCGTGATCCGATCGACGGGGGACCTCGGGTAGGATGGAGCTTCCACCTCCATCTCCCGATGGCCCCGGTTCCTGGCCCGGGCTGTCCTACGACCCGCACCAAGGACCCCCATGCGCCCCTTCCTTCCCTTGGCAATCATCCCGGCCATGGTCTGCCTGGCCCAGGCTCCCGCCCCCTATTCCCCCGAGGACCGCGCGCTCCTCTGGAAGGAGGCGATGATCACCCACGATGGGATGGCCTACAAATACATCGTCCACACCTTTCCCACGCGGGCCGAGGCCGAGGCCTTCGCGGCCAAGCCCTACCTGACCCGGAAGAACACCCGGGGGCAGGTCTTCGACCTGCGCTACGTCGAGATCCCCATGGCTCTCCGTTCCAGGATCGCCAGCCTGGGGAAGGGGATCCTATCCGAGCCCCTCGCCTACGGCGGATCGTGGTTGATGGTGGAGTTGCAGGATCGCAACCAGCGGATGCTGGACCGGTCCACGGATGTGGACAAGTGGCTTGCGACGTACGCCGCCACCTGTCTGCCCACGGCCCAGGCCCTGCGCACCGACCCTGAGCTGGTGGCCCGGGGTGTCCTGAACTGGCTGCGCACCCCCGCGGACCTGAACAAAGCCCTGGACAGCGGGGCCATCAAGCCAGCCCAGCTGGACATGCCCACCTCGAGCGGCGCGCCGCTGGTGTACCTGGCCGTGATCCGCAAGGATCCGGAGTTCCTGGAGGCCCTCCTGTCCCATGGCGCCTCCACCGAGGCGCCCGGGGACAGGGGTCCCCTCTCCGTGGCCGTCGCGCTCCAGAACACGGAGCTGATCCGGATCCTTCTGGCGCACAAGGCCAATCCCAACGGCCTCCCGGACAACCCCGCACCCATCCTGGTGGCCGCCGCCAACGGAGACGGGGCCATGATGAGGACCCTCCTGGCCGCGGGGGCCGACATCCTGGCCACCCGGCGCGAGCGCGACGTCTTCCCCATCCAGAACTGCCTGCTGTACTACCTCCCGGACCACGACGATGCCCTGTACGGGTGGGCGCGCCAGGAAATGGAGGCGGCGCTGGAGAAGACCCGGACGGTGGCATGGTCCGCCTGGATCGAGCAGGGCGGACGCCGCCAGCCCATCCAGGACGGGGCGGTGGTGACCCTGAAGAAGGCGCCGTTCCGCATCGTCATGCGCAAGGGGCCGCGGCACGGCTTCCGGATCTTCACGACGGAGGACACCGCCCTGGCGGCGCGCATGAAGGAGGTGCCCTTCCGGCGCACCCTTCTCGACTTCGCCCGCATCGGCGCGGCCGGGCCGGACTCCACGTGGCTGGGCGTTTCGGACCTCACGATGAAAGAGGGTGTCCTGAACTATTCCGCCACCACCCAGGAACTCGCATACTCCAGCGACCCGGAACGGAACCGGGGCGTGAAGCGCTCCGTGGTCAAAGGGAAGGAGGAGTTCACCTACGAGGTCACCGAATTCCTCTTTGATGACCGGGATCCCAAGGAAGTGCCCATCAAGGCCTATGCCGGGCCCGGACTGGTCATGGCCGCGGGTCTCCTGCCCGACCTGGGCCGGGGGGCGGACCTCTACAAGCCGGCGGTCTTCCGGATCACGTTCAAGCCTTGACCCGGAGCTCCACGGGCGTCACGACGTACTTCCCCTTGGGATCCCGGCTCACCGTTCCGGCCGGGACGGTGGGGTCGTGCTCGAAGATGAGGATCGTGTCCGTGCCGGCGGCCTCATCCAGGAGCTTCATGCGCTCCTCGAGGCAGGTGACCACGTCGATGTCGTAGCCCATGACCCAGGCGGGCTGGATGTGGTGGGAGGTGGGGATGAGGTCCGCGAGGTAGACCAGCTTTCGGCCCCCGCCTTCCAGCACCACGGCCTGGAGGCCGGGGGTATGGCCGGGTACCGGACGAACGGAGAGGCCGGGGAGAATCTCCTTGGCGCCGTGGACCAGGTCCAGGAGGCCGGCGGCCTGGAGGGGCTCCCAGTTCTTGGGGAGGTACGAGGCCCGCTCCCGGATGGAGGCGGTGCGGGCGTTCTCCAGGTCCCGGGCCTGGAGGACGTACCGGGCCTTGGGGAAGGAGGGGACCGGTTCGCCGGCCTCGTTGAGGCGCGTGGAGCCGCCGGCGTGGTCGAAATGCAGATGGGTGAGGATCACCAGGTCGATGTCCTCGGGGCGCACGCCCTCCTTGGCCAGGTTGGCGTCCAGGATGCCCCGGCCCTCGAACTTGAAGCGGGCCATGAAGGCATCCGTCTCCTTGTCGCCGTTGCCTGTGTCCACCAGGACGGTGTGGCCGTGGCCCCGCAGGAGGAGGCAGTTGGTGTCCATGAGGATCTGGTTCTCGGCGTCGGCCGGGCAGAGCTTGTCCCAGACGACCTTGGGGACGGTGCCGAACATGCTGCCCCCGTCCAGGCGGAACGTCCCGCCGCTGAGGACCCGCACCTCCCAATCGCCCATCTTCATGGAGACCTCCGGCATCCAGGATAATCCGGAATGTCTCCTTGAGACAGCCTCTCAGGATCCTATTTGGACGTGAACTTGTCGAAGGCCTTCATGAGTTCCATGGGCAGGGGGAAGACGATGGTGCTGTTCTTCTCCACGGCGATCTCGGTGAGGGTCTGCAGGTAGCGCATCTGGATGGCCACGGGGTTCTGGCTGATCTTGTCGGCGGCTTCCAGGAGCTGCTGGCTGGCCAGGAGCTCGCCCTCGGCGGCGATGATCTTGGCGCGCTTCTCGCGCTCGGCCTCGGCCTGCTTGCCCATGGCGCGCTGGATCTGCTCGGGCAGGTCCACGGACTTGAGCTCGACGCTGGTGACCTCGACGCCCCAGGGCTCCGTGGAACGGTCGATGATCTCCCGCAGGCGGACGCTGAGCTTCTCCCGGTCGGCCAGGAGCTCGTCGAGGCTCACCTCGCCCAGCACGGAGCGCAGGGTGGTCTGGGCGATCTGGCTGGTGGCGTAGAAGTAGTTCTCGACGCCGATGATGGCCTGCTTCGTGTCCAGGACCTTGAAGTAGACCACCGCGCTGACCTTGAGGCTGACGTTGTCGCGGGTGATGATGTCCTGGCTGGGCACGTCCAGCACCACGGTGCGCATGCTGACCACCACGGCCTTCTGGAAGGGGCGGAACACGAAGATGAGCCCGGGGCCCTTGGGCACCTGGCCCACCTTGCCCAGGGTGAAGATGACGGCGCGCTCGTACTCGTTGATCACCCGGATGCAGGACAGCAGCCAGATGACGATGACGAAGATGGCAAACGCTGAACAGCCAAGGCCTTGCATTACGTCGGGCATGGGAACCTCCAGGGTTTTGCCTTATTCTGGCAGATGCCGGCCCGGACGGGTCCGGTTTCAGCGATGAACGTACGGATTGCCGTTCGCTTCCTCGCCGATGGTGGTGGCCGGACCGTGCCCTGGGATCACCAGGGTGGCGTCGGGCAGGGGGTAGAGCTCCCGGCGGATGCTCTCCTCCAGGTGGTCCCAGCTGCCGCCCCAGAGATCCGTGCGGCCCACGCCGCCCTGGAAGAGGGTGTCCCCCGCCAGGACCACGCCGCCGCGCTCGAATTCCCCATGGAAGCAGCAGGATCCGGGCGTGTGGCCCGGGGTGTGGAGCGTGGCGAGGCCCAGGTGGACCTCCCCGTGGGCCAGGGCCACGGTCTCCGGCCGGGGAATGGGATCCATGCCGAAGATCCCCGTCTGCATATCCAGGGCGTCCAGGAGGAAATCGTCGCCCGGGTGGAGGTGGGCCGGGCACTGCCAGAGCTCCTGGAGCTCCCGTGTGGCCCCCACGTGGTCGAAGTGGGCGTGGGTGTGCAGCAGGGCGGAGACCCGGAAGCCCAGCTCCTTGACCCGGGCCGCGATGCGGGCGCCTTCCCCGCCGGGGTCCACCACGACCCCCAGGGCCCGTTCGGGATCCCAGAGGAGGGTGCAGTTGCAGCCCAGGGGGCCTACGGGGAAGGATTCGAGCTTGAGCACGGGACGACTCCGGGACGGACCACGTTTGAATCCGGCGAATCATTTCTCGAAATACGCCGGGGTTGCGACTAGATTATGGGCTACTCCAGTCTCCCAGTCTTCCAGCTCAGAGATTCCCATGGCGCTCAAGGCCCCCAGATCCTTGCGTAGCAAGGTCATCCTCATGATGATGGTTACGGCCGGGCTCGCCATGCTGCTGACGGCCATGGCGTTCCTGGCCTTCGAGGCCCGGTCGCTTCAGACGGCGGCCGCCGGCGACCTCACCAGCCTGGGCAACGTCATCGCCTACAACGCCAGTCCCTTCGTCACCTTTGACGATTCCAACAGCGCCTCCAAGATCCTGGGTGTCCTGCGGGAGCGCCGGCACCTCACCGCCGCCCGCATCTACCGGGCCGACGGGACCGTCCTGGCCACCTACGCCAAGGGCGAGACGGCCCAGGCGCCCCCCATGCCCATCGACAAGGCGGTGGAGGGGGTCGGCCCCAACGCCGAGGGCCGCCTGGCCATGACCCGGTTCATCTCCAGCGAGGACGGGCACCCCATCGGCGTCCTGTACCTGGAATCGGACCTGGGCGAGCTCAAGGCCCGCCTGGCCTGGGCCGGTTTCGTGCTGGCGGTGATCACCCTGGTCATCGGACTGACCACCTTCATGTTCGTGACCCGGTTCCAGCGGGTGCTGACCCGGCCCATCCTGGGTCTCGTGGACGTGGTGACGCGGGTCTCGTCCAGCCAGGACTACGCCCTGCGGGCCGAGAAGATCAGCGAGGACGAACTGGGCCTGCTGATCGAGAGCTTCAACACCATGCTCGCCCGGATCCAGGACCAGGACATGCATCTGGCGCACCACCGGGACAACCTGGAGCGGGAGGTCGCCCAGCGCACCGCGGAGCTGGTGCAGGCCAACAACGAACTCCAGGTCGCCAAGGACCGCGCCGAGGCCTCCAGCCGGGCCAAGAGCTCCTTCCTGGCCAACATGAGCCACGAGCTGCGCACGCCGCTCAACGCCATCCTTCTCTACAGCGAGGTCATCAAGAACGAGGCGGAGGACTCGGGCAATCCGGAAATCCTCACCGACGCCTCCCGGGTGGAGGCCGCGGGACGGCACCTGCTGCACCTCATCAACGACATCCTGGACCTGGCCAAGATCGAATCCGGCAAGATGACCCTGTCCAGCGAACCCTTCCTGGTGCGTGAGCTGCTGGCCGACGTCCTCTCCACCGTCTCCAACATCGCGGCCCAGAACGGCAACGCGGTGAGCCTCACCTGCGACCCCGGCCTGGTGGAGATGGTGGGCGATGCCACCAAGGTCCGCCAGGTGCTCCTCAACCTCCTGAGCAACGCCTGCAAGTTCACCCGTGACGGGAAGATCCACGTGGAGGGCCGCCTGGAGGGCGGCGAGGGCGGGTCCAAGTGGGTTTCGATCTCGGTCACGGACACCGGCATCGGCATCGCCCCCGAACAGGTGGAGCGGATCTTCAACGAGTTCATCCAGGGGGACGATTCCACCACGCGGCGCTTCGGCGGCACCGGGCTGGGCCTCTCCCTGAGCCGCAAGTTCTGCCAGATGATGGGCGGGGACGTGCGCGTGATGAGCGCCCTGGGGCAGGGCTCCACCTTCACAATGCTGCTGCCCCTGCATCCCGCGGGGACCGCCGCCGCCGCGCTACCCGAGCTTCCACCCGTGCAATCGGACCGCACCGTGCTCCTGGTGGACGACGATCCCTCGCTGCTGGACACGCTCTCCCGGCTCCTGACCCGGGACGGCTACAACGTCCGGTGCGCCCAGGACGGCCGGGAGGGCCTGGAGATGGCCCGGGAGATCCGGCCGGGACTCGTGGTGCTCGACGTGATCCTGCCGACCATGGACGGCTGGGAGGTGCTTTCGGCCCTCAAGGCCGATCCCTCCCTGGCTGCCATCCCCGTGGTGATGCTGACCATCGTTGACGAGGCCGAGAAGGGGCTCTCCCTGGGCGCGGTGGACTACCTGAGCAAGCCCCTGGATCGTGGCAAGCTCAGCCGCGTGCTCGGGAAGTACCTGCCCATGGAGCCGGTGGCGCCCGTGCTGGTGGTGGAGGACGATGTCCCCACCCGGGAGGCCATGGCGCGCATCCTCCGGTCGGAAGGGTTGGAGGCCCTCACCGCCGGGGACGGCTTCCAGGCCCTGCAGCGCATGGCCTACCGCAAGCCGGGCGTGATCCTCCTGGACCTCATGATGCCGGAGATGGACGGGTTCCAGTTCCTGCTGGAGAAGCAGCGCTCCGAGGAGTGGGCCGACATCCCCCTGGTGGTGGTGACGGCCCGGGAGCTCTCGGCCGAGGACCGCCGTGCCCTCAAGGCCGCTGGGGTGGAGAAGACCCTCCAGAAGGGCGTGTACCGCCGCAAGGACCTCCTGGAGGAGGTCCGGCGCCTGGTGAACCGAAACCTGCCCGGGATCCAGGCCGGAGGAGGCCCGCCATGACCGAGCGGGAGCCGGCCCGCATCCTGGTGGTGGACGATGT
>DBME01000309.1:7253-14818 GCA_002298155.1 Holophagaceae bacterium UBA706
TGCCCGGCATGGACGGCATCCAGGTCATGGGCCACATCCACCAGAACGAGCGCCTGCGGGAGATCCCCGTGGTGATGCTCTCGGCCCAGAGCGACCAGGAGAACATCGTCAAGTGCCTCAAGCTGGGCGCCCAGGACTACCTGCCCAAGCCCTTCGATCAGCGGATCCTCAACGCACGCATCGTCTCGTGCCTTGAAAGAAAGCGGCTGCGGGACCTGGAGCGGGAGTACATCCAGCGCCTGGAGGCCATGGAAGGCCAGCTCAAGCGCTCCAACGACGAGCTTCTCCAGGCTAACCAGGTCAAGAGCCGGTTCCTGGCCACCGCCGCCCACGACCTCAAGAACCCGCTGACCGGCATCCTGCTTCTCGCGGAGATGCTCGCCGCCGACCCCGGAGGACCCCGGTCCGACATCGCCATCCGGGCCGAGCGCATCCGGGACGTGGGCCAGAAGATGCTCCGCATCATCGGGAGCCTGCTGGAGACCGCCGCCCAGGAGATCCGGGACGTGACCCTCAACCTCGAGGAGTCCAACATCCCGGCCCTGGTCCATCAGGTGGTGGCGGCCAACCTCGAGTACGCCCAGAGCAAGGACATCCGCCTCTCCTACCAGGAGCTGCTGGCCGGCGAGTGCTGGGGCGCCGTGGACGAGGTGCACTTCCGCCAGGCGGTGGACAACCTCGTGAACAACGCCATCAAGTACTCGCCCCGGGGCAAGGAGGTGGAGGTGACCCTCTCGCCGCGGGTGATCGGAGGGCGCTCCTTCGTGGAGATCCAGGTGCGCGACCAGGGCCCGGGCCTGACCCCCGAGGACAAGGCCCAGGCCTTCGGCCTGTTCCAGCGCCTTTCGGCGGTGCCCACGGGCGGGGAGTACAGCACGGGCCTGGGGCTCTCCATCGTCAAGCAGATGGTGGAACTCCACGGGGGCAGGGTCTGGATCGAAAGCGAGCACGGGCACGGGGCCACCTTCTGCATCGAGCTGCCCCTGCGCACGGCGGTGGGTGCGGGTTCCGCCGGGGCGAAGGACCCTGGGCAGCATTGATCAAAACAACTATCTAGTTATACAATTTAATAAAAAAATATTCTTGCATCGCTAAGAGGATGGGGCGATCTTCTATTCGGGGAGGCGAAAGCCTCCTCCCCACCCAAGCCTCTTCCTAATTCGCCCAATTTTTCTCGAATGGCCGTGACCCATTGACCATGGGCTTCCGGCGCAACCGCAACCCTGTCCCCAGGGCCTCCCCGGAGGTCCAGGACCTCGTCTACCTGTCTGCGCGCCCCGGCGCCCCAACGAAAGGAATGCCCATGAAAGCCCTCGCCCTTCTCACCTTGGCGGCCCTCCTTGCCGCACCTTTGGCCGCCGAGCCCAAAGGCAGCGACACCAAGGGCAAGTTCTACTTCAAGAAGAGCTGCAAGTCCTGCCACGTGGACAAGGGTTCGGCCGCGGTGCTGACGCCCCTTTCCAAGACCCAGGCCCAGTGGCGCAAGTTCTTCGACGCCGGCAAGCACGGCAAGGCCGGGGAGACGCTCACGCCCAAGTTCGGGACGCCCGAGCAGATCCTCGACATCAAGACCTTCCTCATCAACCACGCCTCCGATTCCCCTCAGCCCGAAACCTGCGGCGGCTGATCGCCCCCCGCGCCTGGAGCCAACCATGCGAATTTCCCGACTGGCACTATCCCTCGCCGTCCTCGCTCCCCTCGGGCTTTCCGCCCAGGAGGACGTCAAGACCCAGATCAATGAACTCAAGAAGCAGGTGGCCGCCCTCGAGGAGAAGGCCAAGGAACAGGAACGGACCCTCACCAAGGTGGAGACCAAGGTCGCCCAGGACAACATCGCCTGGGGCGGCGACCTCCGCACCCGTTTCGACAGCGCCACCTGGCATTTCAACCCCTACCAGCAGTTCCTGGGCTTCGTTCAGAATCCGGCCCCCGGGCCCAGCAACCCCTATCCCTTCATGCCCGTGACCCAGCAGGTTCCCGGGCAGGACTACACGAACTCCGTGCAGTGGTCCACGCGCCTGCGGCTGCGCATGACCATCAACATCAACGAGCACGCCAAGATCATGGGCCGCCTGACGATGTACAAGGTCCACGGCGGCGCCGACGTGCCCGTCTTCAACGGCTCCCCCAACACCGTCCAGAACTCCTTCAACAGCGGCAAGGTCCCGGGCACCGACAGCCTGCGGGTGGAACGCGCCAGCTTCGTCTACGACTGGCCCAAGGTGGGCGTCCTCTCCATCGGGCGCCAGAACACTTCCGACGGGCCTCCCTTCGAGGTGCGCGAAGGCGGCGAGCGCCAGGCGACGCCCCAGGCCCTGGCCGTCAACGCCATGGTCGACGGCATCGGTTGGAAGTTCCACCTGGACGGCCTGGGCCTGCCCGAGCACACCCTCCTGGGTCTGTGCTACGGCGTGGGCTACGAGAGCGGCTTCGGCGGCGGCGGCCAGGTCAAGGCCAGCTACGCGCCCGTGGGCTTCAACTTCACCAACGCCACCATGGCCAACCCGGCCGCGGCGACCCTGCAGATCAATCCCATCGCCAACCTCAAGGACTCCACGGTCCTGGGCGTGATGTTCGACATGCCCCTGCTCTTCGAGGGGTTCGGCACGGTGCATTCCGCCAACGTCTACCTGGGCTACAACAAGTTCGGGAACATGACGGACATCCCGTACGGCCAGCTGAACAACTTCCCCGTGCCCGCCATGCCCGGCATGGGCGGCATGCCCAGCAGCCAGTACGTGACTGCCACCAACAACCTGGGCGACATGGACCAGTTCACCGCCACCTGGAAGCACAAGATCGGCGATGCCTTCACCTACTTCGCCAGCTTCGGCTACATCAAGAGCCATCCCAACGGGAAGTCGTCCCAGTACGGGGCCTACTGGGACATGCCGGCGCAGATGGGCGGCCCCGGCTACCAGCTGACGGGCTTCGGCGGCCTCCTGGGCGACCCCAACGCCAGCCATACCGCCAGCGCCTACTATGTGGGCGGGCGCTGGGACGCCCTGAGCAACCTGGGCCTGGGCCTGGAGTTCAACCACGGCTCGCCGCGGTGGTTCACCTACAGCCCCGCCACCGGCGAAGCCACCGAGAAGCTCGGCACCCGGGGCGACGTGATGGAAGCCTACGTCCACTGGGAATTCGTCAAGAACGTCTCCCTGCGCGTGGGCTACCTGGACTACAAGTATTCCCACGCCTTCAGCGGCTGGCACATCGCCCCGTCGCCCATGTCCGGCTCCTGGGAATCGGCCTACAACCTGGACAACAACCCGATGCTCCAGTACGCCTCCCCCGCGGGCGTGAAGAACACCTACGTCTCGCTGGAAGTGAAGTTCTAGCCTGATCCCCGGTCCGGGGGCCGCGAGGCCCCCGGACCGTTTCCCGTATACGGACGTCCCCCCCGGAGGCACCATGGACCGACGCCTGTTCCTGCAGATGGTGGGCGCTGGCGGCCTGGCCGCGACCAGCATCGCCTGCCCCAAGTTCTTCGGCAAAGGCAAGGCCGCCGCGGCTCCGCCCCCGAGGGGGATCCCCACCACCTGCGAGCTCTGCCCGAACAAGTGCTCGGTGCTGGCCATGGTGGAGAAGGGGAAGGTCCACAAGCTGAACCCCAACCCCGAGAACCCCAAGTCCCGCAACATGCTCTGCGCCCGCGGGAACGCGGCCATCCAGCAGGTGTACGACCCCGACCGCCTCAAGCAGCCGCTGATCCGCGTCGGCGCGCGAGGCGAGGGGAAGTGGCGGCCCGTGAGCTGGGACGAGGCCTTCGACTTCGCCGCCGGCAAGCTGGCCGCGACCAAGGCGAAGTACGGGCCCGAGGGCACCCTCTGGTCGAGCACCGAAGGGTTCCAGGAGGTGTTCTTCAAGAACCTGGGCATGGCCTTCGGCAGCCCCAACATCCTCCGCCACCCCTCCCTGTGCCTGGCCTCGGTGAACCTGGCCTACTCCATGACCTTCGGCACGGTGCCCAGCTTCGACCTGCAGAACGCCAAGTACGTGATCATGGCCGGGGCCAACCGTTTCGAGAGCTTCATCACCCCGGACACCATGGACCTCATCGGCGGCGTGATGGAGCGCAAGGCCAAGTTCGTCTACCTGGATCCACGCTTCACGGTGACGGCCTCCAAGGCCGACGAGTGGTACGCCATCAAGCCGGGCACGGACCTGGCCTTCATCCTGGCAATGATCCACGTGATCGTCCGGGAGGAACGCTACGACAAGGTTTTCCTGGACCAGTGGACCGTGGGCTTCGACAAGCTCGTGGACCACGTGGCGCCCTACACCCCCGACTGGGCCGAGAAGGAGACGGGGATCCCCTCCGCCGACATCCTGCGCATCGCGCGGGAGTTCGCGGACGCCGGCCACCGGGCGGTGTTCTACGCGGGGCGGCGCTCCAGCTGGTACCAGAACGACTTCCAGATGCGCCGGGCCCAGGCCATCCTCAACTGCATCGTGGGCAACTGGGACCGGGAAGGGGGCATGGTCCCCAACCGCAAGGTGGCCAAGGGCGAGTTCATGTTCCTGCCCTGGGACGACCCCAAGGCGCCGCGGGTGGACGAGGTGGAGAAGAACTTCCCCCTGGCCTCGGCCAAGGACGGCGTCTACCTGCCGCTGCGGGAGAACGTCCTCAAGGGCGTGCCGTACCCCGTGAAGGCCTGGATGATCTACAAGCAGGACCCCCTGAACTCCGTGCCTGACCAGGGCAAGACCCTGAAGATGATGGAAGGCATGGACTTCATCGGGGTGGTGGACATCGCCATGAGCGACACGGCCTGGTTCGCGGACGTGGTCTTCCCCGAGAGCCACTACCTCGAGCGCACGGACCCCATCGAAGTGATGCCGGGCATCTGGCCCGCCGCCGTCCTGCGCCAGCAGGTGGTCAAGCCCATCCACGACACGAAGCCCTGCCTCGAGATCGCCCAGGGCCTGGCCAAGCGCCTGGGGCTCTCGGACTACTTCGACTACACCATCGACCAGTGGGTGGAGGCGGAGGCCAAGGAACTCCCCGTGGAGAACGGCCTCGAGCACATGAAGAAGCACGGCGTAGTGGCCTTCAGCGAGGCCAAGTACGGCACCACCCGCAACGCCGCCCAGCGCTTCGTCACCAAGAGCGGCAAGATCGAGATCTTCTCCGAGCGGCTGGCGGAGGCCGGGCACGACCCCCTGCCGGTGTACGCCCCCCCGCAGCAGCCCCCCTCCGGGCGCTACCGCATGATCCTCGGCCGCAAAGCCACCATGACCCACGCGGCCCTGGCCAACCTCCCCTGGCTCCATGAGCACAACCCCGAGAACGACCTGTGGCTCAACCATGACGAGGCCGCGCGCCTGGGGATCCGCACCGGGGACCTGGTGCGGGTGACCAGCACCGCGGGCTCCGTGACCATCAAGGCCCGGGTGACGGAGGAGATCCGCCCCGACTGCGTCTTCATGCTCCACGGCTTCGGCAAGAAGTCCCCCTGGCTGCGGTCGGTGTACAACGTCGGCGCCGCGGATTCGGTGCTGCTGGAGACGGCCTGGGACAAGGTGAGCGGCAATGCCGCCATGCACGAGACGTTCGTCAACGTGGTGAGGGTGTGACCATGGCCAATCCTGCCCCCAAGCGCTACGCGATGGTCCTGGACTCCAGGAAATGCATCGACTGCAAGGCCTGCGTCGTGGCCTGCAAGGCCGAGAACGACGTCCCCCTGGGCGTCTTCCGCAACCGCATCAACGTCGAGCGGGAAGGGGCCTTCCCCCGGCTGCGGGTGTCCTTCGACCCCGAGCAGTGCCACCACTGCGACAACCCGAGCTGCGTGCGGGTGTGCCCCACCGGCGCCAGCCTGCAGCGGGAGGACGGCATCGTGCTGGTCACCGAGGCGGACTGCATCGGCTGCAAGTACTGCATCGTGGCCTGTCCTTACGGCGCCCGGTTCTTCAACGAGGAGACGAAGGTGGTGGACAAGTGCACCTTCTGCGCGCACCGGGTGGACCGGGGCGAGCTTCCCGCCTGCGTGGAGACCTGCCCCAGCAAGGTGCGGACCTTCGGGGACCTCACGGACCCCGCCAGCCCTCTGCATGTCCTCCTGTCGAGCCGGAGGTACCGCGTCCTCAAACCCCAGACGGGCAACGGCCCCCAGCTGTACTACCTCTACTAGGAGCCGCCCATGCACGAACCGGTCTGGGAATTCCTCATCGTCAACTACCTCTTCCTGGGCGGCCTTTCCGCCGGGATCTTCTTCGTGTCGGCCTTCTGCACCTGGCTGCAGGTTGACGGGCAGGCTGCCTATCCGCGCATCGCCCGCACCGGCGCGCTGCTGGCGCCCTGGCCCGTGGCCCTGGGCTCCTTCCTCCTGATCTTCGATCTGGGCAAATGGTGGCGCTTCTGGAAGCTCTTCGTGGTCTTCCGGTGGGAGTCGCCCATGTCCATCGGCAGCTGGCTGCTGCTGATCTTCACGGGCCTCACCCTGGTGAACGCCTACGCCTGGCTCTCGGAGGAGGAGCGCAACCGGCTCTTCTCCTACGTTCCCGCGCGATTGCCCTGGAGGCAGAAGCTCCTGGACGTCCACAAGGACCTGGGGGCCTGGAAGCGCAACCTGGCCATGCTGGGCTTTCCCTTGGCCATCGGCGTTGGCATCTACACGGGCGTGCTCCTGGGGGCGGTGCAGGCGCGGCCCTTCTGGAACACGAACCTGGTGGCGCAGCTGTTCCTCTTCAGCGCATTGTCGTCGGGCACCGCCGCCATCATCCTGGCCCGGGTCCTGGCCAAGGGACCCAAGGACATCGGCGAGTTCAAGCTCCTGTACACCCTGGACATCTGCCTGATCCTGCTGGAATTCTTCATCATCCTGCCCTACCTGATCCACGGCCGGCTCTCCTTCCTGGCGGTGCGGGAGGCCCTTTCGCTCATCCTGGGCGGGCCCTTCACCTTCGCCTTCTGGGTGCTGTTCCTGGGGCTCGGCCTGCTGGTTCCCCTGGGGATCGAGCTGTACGAGTTCAGGCCGGTGCTTACGGGCAAGGGCACCCTGCACATCACCCAGCGCCTGGCCATGACGGCGGCGATCCTGNNTGATCTTCGGGGGCTACATGCTGCGCTACGTGTTCGTCTTCGCGGGCCAGGCTAGCGGGTTCAAGTGATGGCCGCCTCGCTCACCGACGTGCTGGAGGCCCTGGGCGAGCTCTTCCTCGTCCCCGGGGCCTTCCCAAAGGAAACCTTTGCGGACGTGCTGAATACCCCCTGGGCTAGGGCGTCCCTCAAGGAAGGCGTAGCGGAGATGCTCGCCGCCGGAGGCGACGACCTTCCGGTGGCCTACACGGGCACCTTTCTCATCGCCTCCGGCAGGCCCACCCTGCACCTGGAAGCCTCCGCCTTCCGAACCGGGCGGCTCCGGGACGAGGGGGTCCTGGCCGGCCTGGAGCCGCTGTACGGGTGCGCCGAGGTCCACCCGGCCGAAGGGATCCCCGAGGATCACCTGGGCTCGCTCCTGTTGCTCATGGCCCAGTTCCTAAGGCTGATGGCCGCGGGCCGGGGGAACCTGGAGGGACCGGCCCGCCAACTCCTGGCAGAGCCCCTGGGGCCGTTCGCGGAC
>DBME01000050.1 GCA_002298155.1 Holophagaceae bacterium UBA706
GACCAGCGCATCCTCGACCTGCCCCATCCGGACCCGCGCATGGCCCGGGCGGCGGCCATCAGCATGATCCCCGCCCCAACCCAGGCCGCCACCTGCCTGGGCGAAGCCCTCCCCTGGACCCGGGGCCGGTTCGACGCCCTGGCCGTGAGGGTTCCCACCCCGGACGTGAGCATCCTGGACCTTGGCGTAACCCTTTCCCGCGACGCCGATCCCGACGCCGTCAATGCCGCCTTCCGCGCCGCGGCCCTGGAGGCCCCCGGGGTCCTGGAGATCCTCGAGGCGCCCCTGGTGAGCGTGGACCTGCGGGGCCGCACCGCGAGCTGCATCCTGGATCCCTGGCTCACGCGCGCCATGTCCCCGCGCTTCATCAAGGTCTTCGGCTGGTACGACAACGAGGCCGCCTACGCGGCGCGGCTCGTGGATCTGTGCCGGGAGCTGGCCCGATGATCGCCATCAACGGCCTGGGCCGCATCGGGCGCCTCGCGGCGCGGCGCCTGGCGCTCCAGCGCCCCCACCGCCTGTGCGCCCTCAACGATCCCGCGGACCTGGACACCGTCGTCCACCTGCTGCGCTTCGACTCCATCCACGGGGACGACCACCCGCCGGTCCTGGGACACCACCGGGACGGCCAGGATTTCCTGGTCATGGAAGGGCAGGAATACCCCCTCTTCCACGAGACCGACCCCTCCCGCATCCCCTTCGCCCACTGCGGCGCCCGGGTGGTGGTGGAGGCCTCGGGACGGTTCGTGACCCGCGAAGGCGCGGCCCGCCATCTCCAGGGCGGCGTCCAGCACGTCGTCATCTCCGCGCCCAGCCCCGACGCGGACTTCACCGTCATCCACCCCTTCAACGGCCATCTGCTGGAGCCCGCCCGCCACCGGGTCATCTCCAACGCCAGCTGCACCGCCCACGCCACGGCCCCCATGCTGGACGTCCTGGACCACGCCTTCGGTCTCGCCAGCGCCGGCATGAGCACGGTGCACGTGGCCACCAACGACCAGCGCATCCTGGACCTCCCCCACAAGGACCTCCGCCGCGCCCGGGCCGCCTTCATGAGCATCATCCCCACCACCAGCAGCGCCTTCGGCGCCCTGCGCGCGGCCCTGCCGCACCTCCCCGCCGGGTTCGACGGCTGGGCCTTGCGGGTGCCCTGCCTCAGCGTGAACCTGGTGGACATCACGGCCGTCCTCAGCCGGAGCGTCACGGCCCAGGAGATCAACGAGGCTTTCCAGGAGGCGTCCCTGCGCCGCCTTCATGGCATCGTGGCCGTGAGCGAAGGAAGCCTCGTCAGCCGGGACTTCACCGGCCGCGAGGAGAGCGTCGTCATGGACCTGGGCCTCACCCGGGTCGTGGGCGGGAACCTGGTGAAGGTCTTCGGGTGGCACGACAACGAGATCGCCTACGCCGCCCGCCTCTGCGAGCTCGTCAACGGGCTCTGAGCCGGCCGCAGCCGAAGCCGGCCCGCAGGGCCGCCATGGCAACCGGGAAGTGCTCCGGCAGCCGCCGCCTCAGGGCGGGACCGGGCTCCAGGGGGCCTCCCCCCAGGGCCGACCGGGCTTCCTCGTCATCCAGCATCCGGAGAATCTGCGCCACCCGCTCGGGCGGAACATTCCCACGCGATGCCCGGGCGGGGACACCGTGACCCCGCAGACACCCGATCACCTTGGCCAGGAAGCCGGGATCGGGGACGGGCACCGCGTTCTCGCCCAGGGGAGGCCTTTCCGCGCGGCGCCGGGAGGGATGCCCATCCATAGGGAACAATGCCATGACACTACCTGCAGAATAACCGCGTTAATGTTCACCCCTGTAAATCAAACAAAGACAACCAGCATATCTTTTAAAATTTCTTGAGATGCAGCCCATGTCTCTTGGTTACATACGATCAAGACAACCTTGCTTGCGAATATCAACACCTTCACGCGCTTCCGGCCCCGTCGCGGAGGCCCGCATGGGGATTCCTTCAAAACCAAGCACGTCTGCCATCCCAGGGCTCCCTACCTGATTGAGGGGACAATTACCGGATAAACAGATCTATTTAGCGTCGGCTCAGAGGTTACAAGGCCACCGCCAGCGGATCCAAACTTACGCCCTGCCCGGCGGTCGTCAACCTTAAAATATTAATCAAAAAGGACACGTTAGCTCGGCATCGACGCATCGTTCACCCGGCACGGCCTCTCCGCGGTACGCTTGAACCACATCCTTTCCAAGGAGTACCCATGCCCACCAAGGCACGCTTGCTCGGCGCCCTCGTCTGGTCCACCCTCGCCCTGGCCCAGGTGGCGCCCTCCGTCAAGGCGGGCCTGGACCGGATCTATCCCGACACCCTGGCGCTGTACAAGGAGCTCCACCGCAGCCCCGAACTCTCCGGCCACGAGACGCAAACCGCCGCGCGCATGGCGCAGCTGCTCCGGGAGCGGGGCTACGAGGTGACCGAAGGCGTGGGCGGGGGCGTCGTGGGCGTGCTCCGCAACGGGGACGGGCCGGTGGTGCTCCTTCGCACCGAGCTGGATGGCCTGCCGGTGGAGGAGCGCACCGGGCTCCCCTACGCCAGCGCCAACCCGGGCGTCATGCACGCCTGCGGGCACGACGCCCACATGGCCATCTGGGCCGCCACGGCCTCGCTGCTGGCCCAGAACCGCCAGCTGTGGCGGGGCACTGTGCTCATGGTGGGCCAGCCCGCGGAGGAGACCACGGAGGGGGCCACGGCCATGATCCAGGCCGGCCTCTTCACCCGCTTCCCCAAGCCCGCCTTCGCCATCGCCGTCCACGACACCATCGACGTGCCCGCGGGCACCGTCAGCTGGGTGCCCGGCTACACCATGGCCGCGGTGACCTCCGTGGACATCACCCTCTACGGACGCGGCGGCCACGGGGCCCGGCCCGAGACCACCGTGGATCCCATCGTCCTGGCGGCGCGCACGGTCATGGCGCTCCAGACCGTCGTCTCCCGCGAGAAGGACCCCCAGGAGCCCGCCGTGGTGACCGTGGGCTCCATCCACGGGGGCCAGAAGCACAACGTCATCCCCGACGAGGTCAGGCTCCAGCTCACGGTGCGCAGCTACAACCCCCTGGTGCAGGCCCGCATGCTGGACGCCATCGCGCGCATCGCCAAAGGCGAATCCATCGCCGCGGGCTCCCCCCGCGAACCGAAGATCGTCTTCGACCCGGGCCCCCCGGCCACCTGGAACGATCCCGCCCTCACGGAGCGCTTCGCGGCCCGGCTCGCCCGGGATCTCGGGCCGGAGAACGTGGTGCGCGGGCGGCCCGACATGGTCTCCGAGGATTTCGGCGAGTTCGCCCGGGCCGCGGGGATCCCCTCGGCCCTCCTGCGCATCGGCGCCCTGACCCCCGCGGCCCACAAGCTCGCCCGGGAGGGGGGCGCGCCCCTGCCCTCCCTGCACAGCTCCACCTTCGCGCCGGATCCCGAAGGAACCCTGCGCACCGGCATCCTGGCCATGGTGGGTTCGGCCCTGGAGGNNAGGCCGGCCTTAAGGGGTATCCGGAAATAATTTCGGCGGGGAGGGTTGACGGATACTACTGTGTGCCACACACTGTGTGTCGAACGGCATGTGCCGCACAGTGTGAACCATGAACCCTGACGTATTCGAGAACCTGCGCATGGAACTGCGCCGAGGCAGCCTGGTGCTGGCCGTCCTGGCCGAGCTCCGGGACGAGCGCTACGGCTACACCCTGCGCAAGGCCCTGGCCGACCACGGGATGCCCGTGGACGAAGGCACCCTCTACCCTCTCCTCCGCCGCCTGGAGACCCAGGGCCTCCTGGTGAGCCAGTGGCGGGAGGAGGAGAAACGCAACAAGCGCTTCTACCGGCTCTCCCCCGACGGCGCCGCGATGCTGGACCAGCTCGCGGCGGAATGGCGGGTCATCGATCAGTCACTCAAACAAATCTTGTGAGGAGTCCGCACATGGACTTGATGGATCGCTATCTCCAGGCGGTGCGCTTCTGGCTGCCCAAGGACAAGCAGGACGACATCGTGGCGGAACTCTCCGAGGACCTCCGCTGCCAGATCGAGGAGGCGGAGGCGAAGGCCGGACGCCCCCTGCAGGACGCCGAGATCGGCGAACTTCTGCGTAAGGCTGGCAACCCCCTCAAGGTCGCCGGGCAGTACCTGGCCCAGGGCCCCCTCCTGGACCCCGCCCTGGCCATGATCTTCCGGTTCGTGGTCAAGGTCGTCCTGGTGTGGGTGCTGCTGCCCCTGTTCATCCTGGTCTCGCTGCCCGCGGCCTTCATGTCGCGGCACCCCTTCACGGGGGTCCTGGGCGCCGCGAGCTCCTGCGCGTTCTCCGCGATCTTCGCCCTGGGGTGCATCACCCTGGTGTTCCTCCTGGTGAACCACGCCCAGGCCGGGGCCGCCGGCGACTGGGGCCCCTGGGACCCCTTCAAGCTCCCGCCCGTGGCCCGCAAGGGGAACGGCCGCCTCATCCCGCGCTCCCAGTCCATCGCGGAGATCATCTTCGGCCTGCTGTTCGCGGCCTGGTGGACGGAGATCCCCGTGCGCCTTCCCGTGGCCTGGAGTTCCCAGTGGGGCGCGATGTGGGCCAGCGGCACCATCTGGACCGACTTCCACGGGCGGTGGTTCGTGCCGATGCTGGTCCTGGGCCTCGCCGGCAGCGCCGTGGGGGCCATCTGCCTGGCCCGGCCGCACTGGCTGCGCTTCCGCCTCTCCTACCGCGCCCTGTCCAACGCCCTGGTGGCCGCCATGACCTACCTGACGATCAGCGCCCACCGCGCGGAGCTGGACGCCGCCCGGGGCCTCATGCACCACGTCGCGGGCCACGGCGCCGTCGCCGTCGATCCCGCCGGCATCGTGAACGCCGCCGTGGTGCTGATCATCGTGATCATCTTCGTCGCCAGCGCCGCCTCCGCCCTGGCCCAGACCATCCGCCTCATCATCTCCGGGCGCTACCCTGCGGCCCTGGGCCGGGGCTGACGCCTTCCAGTTCCCACACCTCAAGTCCGCTGAGCCTCTGAAGCACCCGGGCCACCAGGTCCGGGTCCGCTTCCCCCCGGGTGCGCACCCGGGCCCGTCCCGGACCAGGGATGGCCACCACGTGGATCGAGGCCCCGCCCGGGAAGGCGGGATGACGAGCCAATGGCCGAGCGAGCATCTCCAGGTCCAGGCCGGCAAGCCAGTCCTCCGGCAGGGGCCGCGGACGCGCCCCGGGCACCAGGGCCCCCACCTCCCGGGCCTGGAGAAGCACCAGATGGTGCCGGCCGGACCGTTCCCCGTGCCAGGGCAGGAAGGGGGGCAGGTCCCCGAAGCCCACGCCCCCGCCCCTGAACTCGGGCCAGGCATCGCAGCGGCCGTCGCCGGCCTCGTCCGCGGCCTCCATGGCAAGCCGGGCCAGGTCGGCGCCGCCGGGGGGGAGCCAGGGTTCGAGGAGAAGTCCGTCCATGGGAGCATTCTACGGGATGTGGCGGACGGCCCGGATCCGGAGGGATCGGGAGCATGCCGGGCGCGGGTATTTGACCTCCTTGCGGTTCCACGGGGGTCGGGACGGGCGCCACAGTCGATTTATAGATAGGCTTAAGCCATGGAACCGCTCCCCTGTCCCCGCGTCGCCACCGGCCAGCAGATCGGTGCGGGTTGGACGCCCGCTCTCTCCGTCATCAAGGCCCTGGCCGCGCTTGCAGAAGCTCGACGGCTTGGAGGTGAGGCCGTCTACTGGCTCGCCGACGAGGACCACGATCGCCTGGAAGTGGCGTCCACCGTGGGTCTGGCCGGGGACCGCATCCTCCGGCACCGCTTCCGGTTCCAGGCGCCCGAAGGCACCGCCACCGGCTGGCTGCCCTGGACCCGGGCCCAGCAGGACGAGGCCGAGGCCCTCTGGGGTGCGGTTCCGGCCCCCCTCGAGCCCACCCTGCGGGGCCACGCCCTGGCCCTGGGCGAACCCCTCTGGAGGCGCGGCCTCCGGCCCTTCTCCCCCACCGCGCCGGAGACGCGCGGCCCCATCCAGGGCGAGCTGGAACGCTGGCGGGCCCTGGGCCTCGAGCGCCTCCTGGTGGCGCGCGCGGAAACCCTGGAGCGCGCGGGGCAGCGCCTTCCCCTCGACCCCCGGCAGCAGGCCGCATGGTTCTCCCTCGACCCCCGTTCCGGCCAGCGCCTGCGCCTCGAGCCGGGCGAACCCTGCCCCCCGGGGCGTTGGCTGAGCCCGGGCGCGGCCTTGCGGCCCCTCATGCAATCGCTCCTCCTGCCGGGCCTCGAGGCGGTGGTGCTGGGTCCCGGGGAGCGCGCCTACTGGCGCCTGACCGAACCCTGCTGGGAGGAGGTCGGCATCGCCCCGCCGCGCATCATCCCCCGCCCTTCGGTGTATGTCGTCCCCGCGGGTCTGGGCCTGGAGCCGGGCGCGCTCGAGGCCGTCCGCGACGGCCGCTGGGACACCTTCCGCGGGCCGGACGCCGAGCCCGCGCTGCCCAGCCTGTCCATCTCCGCGACCCCGGATCCGCGGTGGGCCCCCGCCCTCGCCTCCCGCTTCGCACGGGAACTGGAGCGCACCCGCGCCCGCCTCGCGGGCCTCGACCGGCGCCTGCGCCGCGACGAAGCCGCCACGGCCCTGGGCATGGATCCCGAAAGGCTGCGCCAGCGGCTCTTCCCCCTGGGACGGCCCCAGGAGCGGGTGCTGCCGGGACTCTTCTGGCTGCGGGACGAGGAGCTGCTGGACCGCATGCTGGCGGGGGNNGGGGTCGGCGCCGCCCCCGCCGTGTTCTTCGTGGAGGAACCATGAACAGTCTTGATCTCCTGGTCGTGGGAGCCCACCCCGACGACGCGGAAGTGCACGTGGGCGGCCTGCTCGCGCTCGCGGCGAAACGCGGCCTGCGCGCAGGAATCCTGGACCTCACCGCCGGCGAGCTCGGCAGCCGCGGGGACGCGGCCACGCGCCACGTAGAGGCCATGGAGGCCGCGCGGATCCTCGGCGTCGAGCGCCTCATCCTGGACCTGCCCGACGCGCGGTTCGAGGAGACCGAACCGCACCGCGTCACGGTGATGTCCAGCCTGCGGGCGCTGAGACCCCGCATCCTGGTGCTGCCCGCCCCCGACGACCGCCACCCCGACCACCGCCGGGCCCACCGCCTCGCCCGGGAAGCGGCCTACTATTCCGGCCTGCGCAACTATCCCTGCGCCGGCGAGCCCTGGCGCCCCGAGGCCATCGCATGGGTGGGCGGCGAGAACCCCGCCCAGCCCGACCTGGTGGTGGACGTGACCGCCGTGTGGGACCAGCGCATGGCCGCCTTCGACGCCTTCGGCAGCCAGTTCCGGGCCGATCCCTCCAAGCCCCCCACCCGCATCTCCGATCCGGCCTTCCGCCGGGGCGTGGAGGGACGGGCCATGCACTGGGGCTCCCTGATCCGCGCCACCTGGGCCGAGGCCCTGTGGACGGAGCGGCCCGTTGCCGAAGCCCTGACGCGCTTCCTGGGCGGGCTTGCGTGAACCGGCGGGAGACGCGCTGGCTGGCCGACATCGAGTCCCGGTGCGACGGCGTGCGCGATGGGCGCGTGCTCGTGGCGTGCTCGGGCGGCGGTGATTCCATCGCGCTCCTCTCCTTCCTGTGGTCCATCCGCCGCAACCTGGGCCTGGAGCTGGTGGTGGCCCATGCCCACCACGGCCTGCGCCCCGAGGCCGACGACGAGGCCGAGTTCGTGAGGGCCCTGTGCCGCTCGGGGGACCTGGACCTGGTGGAGGCCGGCCTGGACGTGAAGGCCCACGCCGCAGCCACCGGCCAGGGCCTGGAGACGGCCGCCCGCGAGCTGCGCTGGAGCTGGCTGGGGGCCCAGGCCCGTTCCTTCGGCGCGCTGGCCGTGGCCACGGGCCACACCCTGGACGATCACACCGAGACGGTCATGGTGCGCCTGGCCCGGGGCGGCGGGGCCAGATGCCTCACGCCCCTCCCGCCCCGCCAGGGCCTGCGCTGGTCCCCCCTCATCCAGGCGCGCCGGGCCGACCTGCGCGCCTACCTTGAAGCCAAGGGGCTTGCGTGGAAGGAGGATTCCAGCAACCTGGAGCCCTTCACGCCCCGCAACCGCTGGCGCAAGCTGCTGGAGCCCATGCGGTCCGAGGCGCCCGCCCTGGACGGCCATCTCTGGGAGACCCACCTGCAGGTGGCGGAACTGGCCGCCTTCCGGGACCGCCAGGTGGACGCATGGCGCGGCGCGCGCTGGCAGGCCGGCCCCGGCGGCCTCCATCTGGCCCGGGGCTGGGAGGAGCCCGACCTGCGGTGGGTGCTGGACGCCGCCTTCACGGAACTGGGCTGGCCCCGGGAGGCCGCCCTCCTCCGGGACCTCGCGGCATGGCTGCTCCCCCACCTCGGGCGGCGCCCCGGCAAACCCAAGACCTGGGGGGGCTGGCGCCTCGCCGCGGCCGGGGAAGGATCGCCGGAACCCCGCCGGGATCCCTTATTTCCATGGTCTTTGACGAGATATTGAGAACCCCGGGGCCTCCGGCGGCATCCAAAGGTAGGAACCCGTCGGGCCATACAGGTTAGACTGGATTGTGGCGGGGGAGTCCCCCCCTGGAGGCAACTTGAATTCCATGATGAAGAGCGCGCTGGTGTGGATCGGGATCATCGCCCTGGTCCTCCTGGCGCTTAAGCAGATCCCCACCAGCAACAAGGTCAACGAGATCGCCTTCTCGACCTTCTACACCGAAGGGGTGGAGGGCAAGTACCACAGCGTCACCCTCACCGGCGTGGACATCGAGGGCAGCTACAAGACGCCCTTCAAGTCCCCCAAGGGCGACATGATCGAAAAGTTCAAGACCGTCGCGCCCCCGATGCAGGATCTGGGCAAGGCGATCCTCAACTGGAAGACCGAGGGGCAGCTCGACGAGTTCCGCGCGGCCAAGCCCAGCGAGAACAACTTCATGTACATGCTGGTCTTCTGGGGCCCGCTCCTGGTCTTCGTGGTGCTCTGGTTCGTCTTCATGCGCCAGGCCCAGATGGGCGGCAACAAGGCCCTCAGCTTCGGCAAGGCCAGGGCCCGGGGCCTCTCCACCTCCTCGCGGCGGGTCACCTTCGCCGACGTGGCGGGCTGTGACGAGGCCAAGGAGGAGCTGCAGGAGATCGTGGAATTTCTCAAGGATCCCGCCAAGTTCGTGAAGCTGGGCGGCAAGATCCCCAAGGGCGTCCTGCTCATGGGCCCTCCGGGCACCGGCAAGACCCTCCTGGCCCGCGCCATCTCCGGCGAGGCCAAGGTCCAGTTCTTCTCCATCTCGGGTTCCGACTTCGTCGAGATGTTCGTGGGCGTCGGCGCCTCCCGGGTGCGTGACCTCTTCGAGCAGGGCAAGAAGAACGCCCCATGCATCATCTTCATCGACGAGATCGACGCCGTGGGCCGGCACCGCGGCGCGGGCCTGGGCGGCGGCCACGACGAGCGCGAGCAGACCCTCAACCAGCTCCTCGTGGAGATGGACGGCTTCGAAGGCAACGAGGGGGTCATCCTCATCGCCGCCACCAACCGCCCCGACGTCCTCGACCCCGCCCTGCTCCGTCCGGGCCGCTTCGACCGACGCGTTGTGGTCGACCGCCCCGACCTCAAGGGCCGGTTCGAGATCCTGAAGGTGCACACCGCCGACAAGATCCCCCTCAGTCCCGACGTGGACCTGGAGGTCATCGCCCGCGGCACCCCCGGCTTCGCCGGAGCCGACCTGGCCAACCTCTGCAACGAGGCCGCCCTGTACGCCGCCCGCACCAACAAGAAGTGGGTCGAGATGATCGACTTCGAGCAGGCCAAGGACAAGGTCTTCATGGGCACCGAGCGCAAGAGCATGGTCATGAGCGACGAGGACAAGCGGGACACCGCCTACCACGAGGCCGGCCACGCCGTCATCGCCGCCACCATTCCCGGCGCGGACCCCGTCCACAAGGTGACCATCATCCCCCGGGGCCGCGCCCTGGGCGTCACCTGGCAGCTGCCCGAGCGCGACCGCTACTCCTCCAACCGCGAGCGCATGGAGGGCGAGATCGCCATCCTCATGGGCGGACGCGTGGCGGAGGAGACCTTCTTCAACAGCCTCTCCACCGGCGCCGCCAACGACATCGAGCGTGCCACCCAGATCGCCCGCCGCATGGTGTGCGACTACGGCATGAGCGACAAGCTGGGCCCCCTGAGCTACGGCCAGGGCGAACACGAGATCTTCCTGGGCCGGGACTTCAGCCAGCGCAGGGACTTCTCCGAGGATACCGCCCGCCTCATCGACGCCGAGGTGCACGCCATCGTCATGCGCAACTTCGAACGGGCCCGCACGATCATCCGCGAGAAGCGCGAGATCCTCGTGAGCCTGGCCGAGGCCCTGCTGGTGCGCGAGACCCTGGACGCCAACGACGTCACGCGGCTCATGAACGGCGAGGTCCTGCCGCCCAAGCCCACCCCGGCCTCCTCCGACACCTCGGGGAACAAACCCATGGACAACCCGCCCGACCCCGGGTTCAAGCCCGCCCTCAGCCCCGCGTGACGGGCGCCAGGGCGTGACCGCCTCCGGCGTTCCAGCCTGGCGCACCGCGGCGGGGACCGTCCCGCTCCAGGCCCCCCTGTTCCTGGGCATTCTCAACATCACTCCCGATTCCTTCAGTGACGGGGGGAACTTCATGGATCCGGCCCGGGCCCTGGACCAGGCCCGGAGCCTGGTGGCCCAGGGCGCCGGCATGCTCGACCTGGGCGCCGAAAGCACCCGCCCCGGCGCCGCCGAGGTCTCCCCGTCCGAGGAGTGGGCGCGCCTGGAACCGGTGCTGAAGGCCCTGCGGGACGCGATGCCCGGAGTGCCGCTCAGCCTGGACACCCGCCACGGCGACGTGGCGGCCCGGGGCATCGCCCTGGGCGTCAGCGTCCTCAACGACGTCACCGGCTTCCAGGACCCCGAGATCCTCCACGTGGCCTGCAACAGCGGCTGCGGCCTCATCGCCATGCGCAGCCGCACGGAGGGGGGCGCCCTGGTGATGCCCCCCTATGGCCTGGACGACCCCGCCACCGCCGGCGAGACCTTCCGCGAACTGCGCTTCCTGCGGGATCGCCTGCTGCAGGCCGGCATCGCGCCCCAGCGCATCCTGCTGGACCCGGGCTTCGGGTTCGGCACGACCTTCAACGAGGATCTGGCGCTGTGGGATGCCCTCCCCTCCCTCCCCGCCGCCCTGGACTGGCCGGTGGAGAGGTTCTGCATCGGCATCTCCCGCAAGCGCTTCCTGGCCTGGCGCGCGGGTTCCCCGGCCCTGCCCCCGGCGGAACGCGACGCCCTGGGCGCCAAGGCCCACCTCCAGGCCATCCGCCACGGCTTCCGAATCTTCCGCACCCATGCGGTCTCCACCCCGGTCCTGCGGCCCGCGCAGCCCGCGGACGCCGAGGAGGTGGCGCGGGTCCAGGTGGCCTCGTGGCGCGCCACCTACCCCGGCATCCTCCCGGAATCGCTCCTGGCCAGCCTCTCCACCGAGACCCAGGCCGCCGCGTTCACCCAGATCCTCGCCACGGCCGGTCCGGACTACAAGCTCTGGCTCCTGGAGGCCCGCGGCCGGGTCATGGGCTTCGCCGCCGCCGGTCCGGCCCGGGACGCCGCCGGCTCCGGGGAGATCCACGCCATCTACCTCCTGCCCGAAGCCTGGGACCAGGGCCTCGGCCATGCGCTCCTGGAGCGGGCCCTGGAGGGCCTGAGGGAATCGGGCTTCCCGGAGGCCCGCCTCTGGGTCCTGGAGCGCAACACCAGGGGACGCAGATTCTACGAGCGGTACGGGTGGCAGCTGGAAAGCGGATCCCGCACGGAATGGATGGATGGCATCGCCCTGCGCGAAGTCCAGTACCGCATGCCCCTGGTTCCGGAGCCCTCCGGACAGTAGAATCCAGGGAACGAAGACAGGCGACAAGGATGAACATGGCATTGAAGTATTTCGGCACGGACGGAGTTCGCGGCAAGGCGTTCGAGACGCCGCTCACCCTGGAGGAGACCGCCCGCTGGGGTGCCGCGTGGGCCCAGGTGGCCCTGGCCCGCGGCATCGAGGAGATGGTGATCGGCTGGGATCCCCGCCTCAGCTCGGAGCCCCTGGCCGAGGCCTTCGTGTCCGGCATGGGCGGCCGGCTGCGCTTGTGCATCCTGGGCCTGGTGCCCACCCNNCCTCCTGCGCCCCGGCGCCTGGGGCCTGATGATCTCCGCCAGCCACAATCCGCCCGAGGACAACGGCATCAAGGGCTTCGACGGCCTGGGCGAGAAGCTCACCGAGGAGGACGAAGCCGCCGTGGAGGCCGCCTACGAGGCCCTGTCCGAGGTCAAGGCCGCCAAGGCCGCCCTCCCCCTGGAGAAGGACCTGCCCCTCCAGTACGTGCACCAGCTGGGTCCCCTGGACCTGCCCGAGGGCTTCTCCCTCGTCATCGACTGCGCCCACGGCGCCACCGCCCCCTGGGCCCCCCAGGTCTTCCGGGGCGGCGACATCCACTGGCTGGGGGTCCCGGCGGACGGGGCCCGCATCAACGTGGGGGTGGGTTCCACCCACATCGACTCCCTGGCCGCCAAGGTCAAGGAAACCGGCGCCACCCTGGGCATCGCCTTCGACGGCGACGGCGACCGCTGCCTCATGGTGGACGCCCAGGGCGAACTGGTGGACGGCGACCAGCTCCTCTGGCTCCTGGCCCAGGACCTCCATGCCGGCGCCGGCGCCCTCCCGGGCGTGGTGGGCACCGTCATGAGCAACGCCGGGCTCGAGGAGGCCCTGCGGGGCATCGGCGTGCCCTTCGTGCGCACCCAGGTGGGGGACAAGTTCATGCTTCGCGAGCTGGCCAAGCTCAACTGGGACCTGGCCGCCGAGGCCTCGGGCCACGTCATCCAGAAGCACGTGGGCCCCTCCGGCGACGGTCTGGCCACCGCCCTGGCCGCGCTCCGGGCCCTCCTGCGGCGCGAACCCGCCCAGCGGTGGTCCTGGCGTTTCGCCCCCTGGCCCCTGCGCCTCGTGAACCTCGTGGCCCGGGACCGGCGACCCGTGGAGGACTGCCCCACCCTCCTGAAGGTCATGGACGAACTCCAGGCCAGCCATGGGGAGGACCTCCGCATGGTGGTCCGGTGGTCCGGGACCGAACCGAAGCTTCGGCTCATGGTGGAGGCCCGTTCCGCCGATCTTATGAACGAATCACTTAAAGCCTTGGAAATTGCCGCACGCGCCGACCTTGCCCTCGGCTGAATCTGGTAGGCTTGAATCCTGACAACTTCATTAAAAATACCGTTCCGGAGTCCCAATTGCCTGTACGCCTTGGAGTCAACATCGATCATGTGGCGACGATCCGTCAGGCGCGGGGCGTGCATGAGCCCGAGCCCGTCGCCGCCGCGCTCCTCGCGCAGAGCGCCGGCGCCAATGGCATCACCGTGCATCTCCGCGCGGACCGCAGGCACATCCAGGACCGCGACGTGAAGATCCTCAAGGACGTGCTGGCCGTGCCCCTCAACGTCGAGTGCGCCGCCACCTCCGAGGCCATGGAAGCCGTCATCCCCATCAAGCCCGCGTGGGTCACCCTCGTGCCCGAGACGCGCGAGGAGCTCACCACCCAGGGCGGGCTCGACGTGCTTTTCATCCACGGCCATCTGCGCCCCATCATCCGCGAGCTGCACGCCTCCGAGATCCGCGTCAGCCTCTTCATCGATCCTCACGCGGAGCAGGTGAAGATGGCCGCCAAACTGGAAGTGGAAGCCGTGGAATTCAACACCGGCGTCTACGCGGACGTCACGCCCGGCAGCGACCCCACGCCTGAGCTGAGCCGCCTGCGGGAGGCCTCCCGCCTGGCCTCCAAGCTCGGCCTGAAGGTCCTCGCGGGCCACGGCCTGAACCTGCAGAACGTGGGCCCCGTGGCGGCCATTCCCGAGATCGAGGAACTCAACATCGGCCACGCCATCATCGGCAGGGCCATTCTCGTTGGCCTGGACGCCGCCGTGCGCGAAATGTCGGCGGCCATCGCGGAAAGCATCCTATGAGCGGACACCGGGGAGTCTTCAGACGGCGGGGGGGCAACTGATGTCGACCCTTCGCGGCAATCTGCAGAGCATCTCCCTGATGGACGTCGTCCAGCTGCTCAACGTCAACCGCAAGACCGGCAAGCTCATCGTCAACCAGGGCCAGGTCAGCGGCGTCCTCTACGTCCTCAACGGAGACGTGGTGCACGCCGAAGGCCCGCAGGTGCTGGGCGAATCGGGCGCCTTCGAGATCCTGGAATGGGACCGGGGCGAGTTCGAGTTCATCACCACCAAGTTCAAGGGACCCATCACCATCAAGCGCTCGGTGCCTGACCTGCTCATGGAGGCGGCCCGCACCGCGGATTCCCGCAAGCACCTGCGCAGCATCTTCCCGAGCCTGCACGTGGTGCCCTGGCCCACCATGGAAGAGCCCTACCTCACGCAGGGCCTGCGCATCTTCCAGGAGGACCGCCGCTGCCTGCCCTTCCTGGACGGCTACCGCACGTTCCTGGAAGTGATGAACGTCTCCGAGCAGAGCGAAGTGAGCGTCCTGCAGGCCTGCGCCCAGCTCAAGGACGCCGGCCGCCTCGTCATCATGGAACCCGCCGTCTCCCTCACGGCCATGCCCCTCAAGACCGGCCTGTTCCGCAAGGGCGACCACGTGGAGCTCTCCAAGGCCCACGAAGCCCGCTGGCAGCGGATGGGCCCCTACGGCCTCGTGCTCAACGTGCGCCTGCAGTGGCCCGAGGGCCCCGCCGTGGAACCCGTGAAGTTCGTCAAGGACCAGAACGAGGGCACCATCGGCATCCCGAAAGAACTCATGCAATCGTGGGGACTTCCCGAAGGAAGTCTCATGACCGTGCGCCCGGCCCCCTGACAAGGCCCCATTGCGAGGGAATGATCCCATGGAAAACCAGGAAGCCCTTTCCTCCAACGAGACGGCCCCCAACGAGGACCTCCTGCCCGAGGCCCCCCAGGAGGACCTGCAGGCGGAGGCGTCCCACGGGGAAGCCCAGGCCGAGGCGGCGCCCGAGGAACTCCAGCCCGAAGGTCTCCTCGTGGAATTCCGCCGCCGGGGCGAGGCCCTGGACAATCGCCTGGACGCGCTGCTGGAGCTGGTCACGGCCATCCGCACCGAGATCCACGTGGAGAGCCAGACCGAGCTGCAGCGCCTGGCCAAGGCCGCGGAGGACATGGCCAACGGGAAGATCTTCCAGCAGATCGACATCAAGGCCAAGGGCGAGCTGGGGGCCCTGGTCTCGAGCATCAATTCGACCCTGCTGAACCTCCAGCAGCTGGACAGCTCGGTCAAGCACCAGAGCACCCAGGTGCCGGAACTGGCCGCGCAGCTGGACGCCATCACCGCCGATACGGAGAAGGCCACCCAGAACGTCATGAACCGCCTGGATGTGCTCATGGCCGCCAGCGACGAGGCCCAGAGTTCCGTGAAGGTGGCCGTGAAGGCCCTCCTGGCCACCCAGGAGGCCCAGGCGAAGTTCCACCAGCAGATGGACGCCTTCCTCGCCCGCGCCACCGAGGGCGCCGATCCTGCGCAGCTGGCCCAGGAGATCATCGAGTTCATCTTCGAGCACCAGATGAATCCCCCGCCCCCGCCCGCGGACATGGAGAAGTGCCTCGCGCCTCTCAACACCGTTTCCGACGAGGCGTTCGAGATCCTGAACACGCTGCAGTTCCAGGACATCACCCGGCAGAAGGTGGAGAAGGTCGTGCTGCTGCTCAAGCAGTTCAAGGAGGGGCTGAACCGGCTCCTGGCCATCTTCAACATCGATTCGCTGGACGGGACGGTCTCCCAGGGCGCGCCCACGATCTTCGAGCACCGCTCCACGGCGACGCAGGAGCATATCTTCGAGACGACGCTGGAAGCGGACGACAAGAAGCAGTCGGTGGACGACATCATCGCGCAGTTCAAGAAACTGCAGAGTTAGGGCTGGTGGATTGGATGGATGGGGATTCTCGGCCGAACGAGATGGCTCGGCGGGGTTAGGTTAAAAAGCACGTAAGCCGAGTTGCGCCGAGGCGCCGAGTTACGCTGAGGTGGCTCCGCGACCGGGCGCTGCGACCCATGCCGCCCGGGCCCTG
>DBME01000273.1 GCA_002298155.1 Holophagaceae bacterium UBA706
ACTTCAAGGACGAGAGCTTCATCTCCCAGTTCCTGTCGCCCCGGCTCATGCGGGAATTCCGGTTCTTCACGGTGCGGGACGACGACCAGGACACGAAGCTGCGCATCGGCGCCATCCACGACGATCCCGGCTACCGGGAGCTGCGCCGCACCCTGGCCGGCCAGTACGACCTGGGCAGCCGGGAGCCCGACATCCAGGTGTGGAATGTCGACCTCCGCGGGGACCGGGCCCTGACCCTGCGNNAACCGCCGGGACCTTTCGGAGGACTGGCAGGCGGCGCTCGCGCACGTGGCCTACCTCTGGGGCTTCAAGGTGCGCCTGGAGGAACAGGGTCCCTCCGGGGACGTGAAGTTCCTGGGCGACCACGAACCGGCGCGGCGGGAGGCGGGGATCGCCTAAGGACTGGTGCTTCCGCCTACCTAGAATTTCCCGTTGGTTCTAAACTGCTTTGCCTGGGCTCGCCCCAGCCTGGGCCCCGGCGCGCCGGACGTCCCCTCGCAACCCCACCAGGGGCCCTCCGCCCCTCCTGAAAAGGACCTGCCATGATCCAGACACCCAGCGGCCTGAGCTACCTGGACACCGCCGAAGGCGCCGGCGATTGCCCCAAGGTGGGCCAGATCTGCGTGATGCACTACACCGGCTGGCTTTCCGACGGCGGCAAGCCCGGCAAGAAGTTCGACAGCTCCGTGGACCGCGGCCAGCCGTTCTCCTTCACCGTGGGCGTCGGCCAGGTCATCAAGGGCTGGGATGAAGGCGTCATCACCATGAAGAAGGGCTGCAAGCGCACCCTGCACATCCCCGCGGCCCTGGGCTACGGCTCCCGCGGTGCGGGCGGCGTGATCCCCCCCAACGCCGACCTCATCTTCGACGTGGAACTGCTGGACTACCGCTAGCCCTGCCTACGCCGACACGCACGGCTGCCTGGCGCTCCCCGCGCCAGGCTCCGTGTTGGGCCGCTGGTTCAAACTTCCCTGCCTGCCACCTTCCCGCGCCCCGGAGGCCTTCGCCATGAGCAAAACCCTCTCCATCGCCCTGCTGCTGGCCACAGCACCCTTTGCGGTCCGCGCCCAGACGCCCGGGGCCTATCTGGAAGCAGGTGTGCCCGCCGTCTCCCGTGCCTGGTCGGGGGTCGACTATGAGGAGGCCGCGAGCGCGCTCAAGGCCGGCAAGGTCCCCCTGCCCACCCGCGCCAACCCGGCCGGGAAGGCTCTGCTGGCCCGCATCACGGACATGGAGAACCTTGCCTTTCACGCCAACAAAGCCCTGCCCATCGGGACCCGCATTCCGGATTTCCTGAAGATCCTCCAGTCCACCAACGCCATCGTGGCCCTGTATCTGAATCGGCCCGAGGAGCAGATCAAGGCCTGCCACTACGAGTTGGCCGCCCTGCAGGGCTACATGATGCGCATCGCCGAGTCGGGCCTCGTCCTCTTCAACGAGTTCATCCCCCAGATCCCCAAGGATGAGAACTATGCCACGCGAATGGACGGCGTCCGGCAGATGAAGGGGGGCATCACCACGATGTTCGCAGGGATCTTCACGTCCACCACCGAAGAGGGCCTCTACACGCCTGAGGACCGCACGATCATGTACCAGGCCATGGCGGACACACTCCCCGTCCTCCGGGAGGCCTTCCAGCCCGACTACCGGGTGGAGCTGCGGCAGAAGCTGGTGGCCGAGCGCAAGAAGCTCACGAACCCCACGGACATCCACTACCTCGACACCATGATCGGGCTCCTGGCGCCCTGATCGGGCGAGGCAGCAAGCGAGCGTAAAACCTGTCAGGCACGCATTCCCCGTGGTTTCGGGTGGCGAAGGCCATCCTGAACGCACTACGATCATCGCTTCCCTCCGGACCGGCCAAGGCCCGTCCGGCAACCCACCCACCAGGAGAAGCGGCATGCCCACCAGCACCATCCGTCTCCACCGCGTGCTCCGGACCACCCCCGACAAGGTGTACCGGGCCTTCCTCGATCCCGACGCCATGGCCAAATGGCTCCCGCCCCACGGCTTCACCGGCCGGGTCCACCACCTGGACGCCAAGGTCGGCGGCACCTACAAGATGTCCTTCACCAACTTCTCCACGGGCGGCGGCCACACCTTCGGCGGCACGTACCTGGAGCTGGTGCCCGGCCAGCGCATCGTCCACACGGATGCCTTCGACGACGCCAACCTTCCCGGGGAGATGCGCACGACCATCTCCCTCAAGGCGGTCTTCTGCGGCACCGACCTGGACATCACGCAGGAAGGGATCCCCGAAGGCATCCCACCCGAGGCGTGCCATCTCGGCTGGCAGGAATCCCTGACGCTGCTGGCGCAGCTCATCGAGGCGGAGATCCCCGGCTGAAAGCCTATCTACTGCACCAGCCGGATTCCCGCCTGCTTCACGCCGGAGCTCCGCTTGCCGAACACCCGGTAATCCACGAAGCAGGGCCGCTGGTCCGGGGACTGGTCACCCGACACGTACCGGCGGATCCCCTGGAGCGCCCCGTCCTTGCCGAGGGTCAGTTTGTACCAGCAGGCGCCCTCGTCGGGCGTCCAATAGCCGCTGAGGATGAGGGTGCGGCTGTCGGGGATCCAGCGGCCGGCCATGACCGGGAAGGAGGTCTGCCCCTCCACGGTGACCTGGACGGTGCCATCCTCCCGGGATTCGATGTCCCAGTGGAAGGTGTGGCTCTCCCCCACCGGGGATTCCGTGCAGGTGCAGTCCTCCGTGGACGTGACGGTGACGTCCCAGACGCCGGCGAGGCTCGGGGGCTGGGAGGGAGGCGGAGCGGCAGCGAGGGAGCAGGCCATGAGGATGGCCGGAAGGAATCGCATCGGGAACTCCAAGGTGGAAGGGCCGGCGAGGGTGATCCGAGGCCGGTCCGTCAAACGTGCGTCTGCTATGTTCATGCACCTTTCAAGATCCTGGTTCCCGGCCCTTCCGGGGAATTCGGCCCACCCACCGCCGGCGCCTTGCTGAAAAATCAACGCGGAAAACCAAAACGGACACTATACATTCCCCCTGCGGAAAGCCAGCCTGGAACCCAAGGGCGAGGCTTCAGGCAAGGCCAGCCCGCACAAGTCTGGATCGAATTCCTAGCGAGGACCTCCGTGGCCAACCCCCTTCCCCTGGTCCGGCGCGAAGCGCGCCGGAAAATGCGCTTCCACCTGGTTTCAGCCCTGGCGGCCGGGGCGCTCCTCGTCTNNCCCCGCCGGTGGTGACCTTCACCCTCACCCCCACCGCCGGGGCCCACGGAACCATCCAGCCGGCGCAGGCGGTCACGGTGGTCCAGGGCGGCAGCCAGACCTTCACGGTGACGCCGGAGGCCGGCTACGTCATCGGCTCCGTCACGGTGGATGGCGCCGCCAGCGGCACCGCCGCCACCTACACCTTCTCCGACGTGCGCGCCAACCATTCCATCGCCGTGGCCTTCACCCCCGCCGGCGGCGTCATCGGCGGGGCCGCCTGGGCCGACGAATTCGACGGGACCTCCCTGGACACCACCAAGTGGGCCTTCGACCTGGGCAACGGCCCCTCCAACCCCGGCCCCCTCTATGGCTGGGGCAACGGCGAGATGGAGTACTACACGAGCTCCAAGGACAACGTCGCCCTGGTGGACGGCAAGCTCGTCATCACCGCGCGGCGCCAGGCCTTCGGCGGGCAGCCCTTCACTTCGGCGCGCCTGGTGACCCGGGGCAAGTACCGCTTCAACAAGGGCCGCTTCGAGGCCCGCATCAANNGGCCCGCCTTCTGGCTCCTGGGCGACCGCGTGGAGAACTGGCCCCTGAGCGGCGAGATCGACATCGCGGAAATGTTCTGCGGCACCGCGGGCCGGGGCGACAACGCCGTGTTCGCCACCGCCCACTGGTGGAACGACGCCCTGGCGCAGCACGCCATGGACGGGGTGACCTTCACGGCTCCCGCGAAGCTGTCCGCGGACTTCCACGTCTACGAGCTGGTGTGGGACGCAACCCACCTGCGCGGGCGCATCGACGGAAACGAATACTGGGCCCTGGACATCACGGACCCCGCCCTGTCCGAGCTCCGGGACAACTACTTCTACGTGATCCTCAACCTCGCCGTGGGGTCGCCCAACTTCGGCATGACCTCCCCTGACCAGGCCGACGGCCCNNCGGCCCCATGCCCCAGCAGATGATCGTGGACTATGTGCGGGTCTACCCCGAGACGGGCTCCACCGTGGTGGACGACGCCGCCGCCCAGCCCCACGGGGACTTCGGCGTCCTGGCCGACGGCACCCCCACCGCCTCCCACCTGGACCCCGCCACGGATTCGACCCTCCTGCTGTGGAACAACCTGGACGCCGTTACCGGAACCCCGGCCGCGGGCACCGGAAGCCTCGCGGTGCGCACCCGGGACGGCAGCTGGTTCGGCTTCGGCTACGCCGCGACCCAGCGCCGCAACCTGCTCAACTACGCCGCCGGCTACCTGAACGTCTCCATCAAGACCACCTCCCAGGACAACTTCAAGATCGGCATCAACGGCGGCAACGACGGCGACGCCTGGGTGGCCTTCAACCGCGGATCCGACCCCTTCGGCTTCCTGCGGGACGGGGCCTGGCACAAGGTCGCCATCCCCATGACCCTGTTCGGCAACGCGGACTTCACGGACATCCGGCAGTTCTTCATGGTGGCGGGGTCGGACGCGGTGACCCCGGGCAGCACCTTCGAGTTCGACGAGATCTACTGGTCCGAGAACGCGCCGGAGAACCTGGTCCGGCCCGCCGGTACGAAGTTCGGCATCTTCACGGACCGCGTGTGCGACGCAGGCTCCTACGACGCGACCACGGACGGGGCCGTGAACCTGTGGAACCCCGGCAACCTGCAGGTGACCACGGGCACTCCCTTCGAAGGCACCCACTCCTATGCCTTCAAGGCCCCTGACCCGGTGTGGTACGGCCTGGGATTCGCCCCGGCGAAGCTCTTCGACCTCAAGGCCTTCGCGGGCGGCCACCTGCACATCGCCCTCAAGGTCCCCGCCACCTGCGTCACGGACTTCAAGCTCGGCATCAAGAGCCCGGGGGGAACCGCGGTGAGGGAGTCCTGGATCCCCTTCCGCAATGGCGCGGATCCCTATGGGCTGGTGAGGGACGGCGCTTGGCACCAGCTGGTGATACCCTGCGCGGACTTCTGCAATTCGGATTTCGGGGCCATCTCGCAGCTGCTCATGCTGGCCGGAGATGGGCCGGCGGTCATGGAATTCGATGATGTCTACCTGACGGCCGACTGAAGGCCGCAACCATCGGATCAACCCTTCAGTTGCTTTTCCCCGGCGATCCTCGGTAACCCCGGC
>DBME01000338.1 GCA_002298155.1 Holophagaceae bacterium UBA706
GTCGTTGGCCTCCAGCAGGACGGTGGCGTGGCCCGCCAGGGCCGCGCGCCAGGCGGCGATCATGCCGGCGGCGCCTCCGCCGGCCACCACGACCCTCAAGGCGCGACCGCGGGGGACTGCCCCTTCTGGAGCGCCAGCGCCAGGCTTCTGAGGATGCTGCCCGCGGACACGCCCGGCGGCACCGGGAACCCGGCCAGGGTGCCCTTGAAGCCGGCGGCGGTCAGCATCTGGATGCGCTGCTCCAGCCCCTTGGCGTCGGTGCCGGGAAGCAGAAGGACGAACGTGCGATCGGCCACCCGGCACAGAGCCTCGCCGGGGCGCAGGCTGGCGCTGAGGAACCGGGCGCTGCGCACCATGAGGTCCTTGGCCTCAAGCCAGCCCGAAACCGGCTGGTAGCAGCCCGCGCCCACCAGGGACAGGGGCTGGTGCGCCCGGGCGAGCCAGCCCTGGACGAGGGTGAGATGCGCCTCCAGGAAGGCCTCGGAGTAGGCCCCGGTGGGCGGGTCCACCAGCAGGTCCCGCTCGATGCCGATGCGGTCCGCGCTGCGGCCCGTGAGCAGGCGCCCCTCCCGGAGCAGCACGTCCACGCGGACCCGCAGCTCGGCACCGTTGGAGGGCACCGTGAGGTAGTCCATGGGGCCCGAGTCCGGCCCGACCTGCTTGTGGTCCATGGCCTCCCGGGTGCACAGCATGAGCACGGGCAGATCCCGGCTCTTCACGAAGTTGCGCAGGTGGCCGACGAAGTCCCCCGCGGGACCGTCGGGGAGCTGGTGGTCGATGACCATCAGGTCCGGGAGCCCCTGGGACATGCGGTCCAGCGCGGTGCGCAGGGAGTCGGCCCAGATGACGTCGTGCCCCTGCAGGCGGAGCTTGTCCACCACCCATTCCCGCAGGTCGATGTCGGCCACCACGGCCAGGATGCGGGCCTTGGACTGGTCCTCCCAGCGCCATCCGGGGTGGACGCCCTGGGTGGCCTTGACCTCCTCCTGGAGGCTCTGGATCAGCAGATGGGACCGCACCCGGCTGCGCAACTCCACGATATTGAGGGGCTTGTTCAGGAAATCGTCCGCGCCGGCCTCGAAGCTGCGCTCCTTGGCCTCCTGGCCCAGGGTCGTCAGGTGGATCACCGGGATGTGCTGGGTCGTCAGGTTCCCCTTGATGCGCCGGCACACCTCGAAACCGTCCAGGCCGGGCATGACGATGTCCAGGAGCACCAGGTCCGGATGCTCCTCCTCGATGCGGGCCATGGCCTCCACCCCGTTCTCGGCGAAGGCGAGGCGGCATCCGAGGCGGGCCAGCTGGGCTTCCAGATAGCGCCGCACGACCGCGTCGTCGTCGACCACGAGGATCGTTCTCAGGGGAACGTCCCCCAAAGTGATGTTCAAGGAGTCCATCTCCCCATGATAATGGACTTTCTCGACCAAGGAGCGGCAATGACCGAGACTACCCCCCACGTCGGCATCCTGATGGGATCCAAGTCGGACTGGGAGACGATGAAAGAGACCGCGCGCGTCCTTTCCGAACTGGCCATCCCCTTCGAGGCCCATGTGGCCTCCGCCCACCGCACCCCCGACAAGGTGATCAGCTTCTGCACCTCCGCGGAATCCCGCGGCCTGAAGCTCCTGATCGCCGCCGCGGGCGGGGCCGCGCACCTCGCCGGATTCTGCGCCGGCAAGACCCACCTGCCCGTGCTGGGCGTCCCCATGAAGGGGTGGGCCCTGGACGGCATGGATTCCCTCCTGGCGACGGTCCAGATGCCCGCGGGCATCCCCGTGGGCACCCTGGCCATCGGCAAGGCCGGGGCCGTGAACGCCGCCCTGCTGGCGGCGGCCATCTTGTCCCTGGCCGACCCGGCCCTGCGGGAGCGGCTCCTGGCCTACCGCGCGGCGCAGACCGCCAGGGCTCTGGCCGACGACGATCTCATGGGCTGATGGTAGGCTCGAAGGATGGCCGAAACAGGATTCACCGAACCACGCCCCGCCCAGATCCGCCGTCTGGGACACGTCCTCTACACCGCCGGCCTGCGCATGCAGAAGGCCATGGCCGAGTACGTCAAGGATGGCACCCAGCCCGACCAGATCCTCGTCCTTGAGCACAACCCGGTCTTCACCCTGGGCCGCAACGCCACGCGCCAGGACATCCACGTCAACGACGCCTTCCTGGCGGACCGGGGCGTGGAGGTGCACGAGACGGACCGCGGCGGGCAGGTCACCTACCACGGCCCCGGCCAGATCGTCGTCTACCCCATCTGCAACCTCAAGGGGGGCCGCGAGGACGTGGGCCGCCTGGTGCGGGGGCTCGAGGAGGCCATGATCCGCTGCGCCGCCGATTTCGGCGTCACCGCGGACCGCCTCCCGGGGTTCCCGGGCGTCTGGGTCGAAACCCCCCGGGGCCTCGAGAAGCTCGGCGCCCTGGGCATCCACCTCAACCGGTGGATCGCCACCCACGGCATCGCCTTCAACGTCGCCCCGGACCTGGCCCACTTCCGCTGGATCACACCCTGCGGCATCACGGACAAAGGCGTCTGCTCCCTGTCGTCCCTCCTGGGCGACGCGGCCCCCACCTGGGACCAGGCCGCCGACAGCCTCCAGGGCCACATCGCCCAGACCCTCTGCCTCGACCTGCAGCCCGTGCCGGCCCCCAGCCGCAGCATCTCCGCCCTGACCTGGCGCCGTGGCCCCTCCGGGCACGAGATCCTCGTCATGCTCCGGAACCCCGACCAGGGCCTCTGGTGGTCCAGCGTCACCGGCATGCTGGAACCCGGGGAGTCCCCCGAGGAGGCCGCCCACCGGGAACTCCTGGAGGAGACCGGCCTCCGGGGCACCCTTTCCCCCATGAACCTGGCGCACAGCTTCTGGATGGACCCCTCCATCCTGGGCCTGCCGGCGGGCCCGCCCCGCTTCAACACCGAGACCTGCTTCCACATGGAGGTCGATCCCGGCGCGGAGGTCTCCCTGGCCCTGGACGAGCACAGCGAATACCGCTGGTGCGGCTTCGAGGAGGCCCGGGACCTGATGATGTGGGAAGGCTCCAAGGCTGCGGTCCTCCGCCTGCGGAAGCTGCTTGCGCCTTAAACCTTTCCTTCCCGGAAGGTTCTCTTAGACCAAGGGGCCACGCTTATTTCAACACCTGGTGAAATTCTCCTTGCCCTTCATGCCCCGGCCATTCATTCTGCAGGAGGGGCGCGCTAAACCCGAGCCCTCCCAGTCCGTATGCCCTTTGTCCGATTGTATTCGCCCCTACAGCGCCTTTGACACCTAAGGAGTGGTGATGGTTCGTGCCTCCATGGTCCCCGTCTTCGCGGTCTGCTTGAGCCTAGCGGCCCAGACCCCTGCCCCCGAGGGCAAGCACCTCAGCCTCCAGGAGGCGATCCAGATCTCCCTGCAGAACAACCTGCAGGTGGACATCGCCCGCCAGACCCGCGAGGCCTCCCGGTCCGGCGTCATGACGAGCCTGGGCGTCTTCGACTGGAACCTGGGCGCCAGCGCGTCCACGTCCCGCATCGACGCCGCCTCCAACTCCCCGCTGTACCGCGGGTCGCCCACGGCGGTGCAGACCAAGTCCACTTCCTACAACCGCGGCCTGACGCTCGACCTGAACAAGGCCTTCGTCTGGGGCGGCAGCGTGGACTTCAACTACGCCCCCAGCTACGGGTACTACCGGTCGCTGGCCATCGGCACCGGCGCGGGCGGAACGGACGTCGCCTCGTCCAACTCCTACCCCTATTCCGGCGTCCTCACCGCCACCTATAACCAGAACCTGCTGCAGGGCTTCGGCACCGAGATCACCACGGCGCCCCTGACCATCGCCCGCAAGAACGCCCAGGCCGCGGACTACGCCTTCCAGCTCTCCATCATCAACCTCGTCGCCACCACCGAGAACCAGTACTGGGACCTGGTGTACGCCGAGCGCTACCTGGCCAGCAAGAAGACCTCCCTCGAGCTCGCCCAGAAGCAGCTCAAGGAGAACACCATCCGCATGCAGGTGGGCACCATGGCGCCCATCGACGTGACCAGCGCCGAGGCCCAGGTGGCCCAGGCCGAGCAGGACATCATCGCCGCCGAGGCCCAGCTGGCCAACGCCCGTGACGCCCTCATCCGCTCCCTGTATCCCAACGCCGAGCGCCCCTCCTCCCTCGAGACCACCGATTCGCCCACCATCGCCCACACCCAGCTCGACGAAGCCGGCGCCGTGAAGATGGCCATCGAGCGCCGCGTGGAACTCCGGCAGGCCCGCATCGCCAAGGACGTGGCCACCCTGCAGGCCAAGGTCGCCGACAACCGCACCCTGCCCACCCTCAGCGCCTACGCCACCTACACCGGCAACGCCAGCAACTACGACAAGCTGAGCCCGGTCAACTCCGACATCACCGGCTTCACCTACCCCGGCTACACCATCGGCGTCAAGTTCGGGATGCCCATCCAGAACCGCGCCGCCAAGGGCAGCCAGTCCGCCGCCAGGGCCAACCTCCGCAGCAGCGAGCTGTCGGTGCGCGACCAGGAGCTGAGCATCACCCTGCAGGTGCGCACCGCCGTGCGCAACGTCGAGGCCGCCGAGAAGGGCGTCCGCGCCGCCGAGAAGACCCGCTACTTCCAGCAGAAGAACCTCGAGGCCGAGCAGAAGAAATTCGAGAACGGCATGTCCACGAACTTCGTCGTCCTCCAGGTCATGACCAACCTGGACAACGCCCGGAGCGCCGAGCTGCAGGCCCAGATCAACTACGCCAAGGCCGTCACCGCCCTTGAGCAGGCCGTGGGCAACCTCATGGAAGCCCGCAACCTGACCGTCAAGTAGCACCACGCGCAACGCACGCAGGAAGACCGCCGGGGGCGAACCCC
>DBME01000385.1 GCA_002298155.1 Holophagaceae bacterium UBA706
CAGCCCGCCCAGGAGCAGCCCGCCCAGGGGGAGACCCAGATTCCGGGCAAGGCCGAGCCCGAGTCCCAGCCCCCCGCCAGAACGGAACCGAAGCCCTCCCCGGCCCGCGCCGGCGCCGAGGTCCCGGCCCACGCCAAGGAGGCCGCGCCGCCTACGAAGGCGCCGCCCCCCGCGGCCCCCAGGCCCGAGCCCCCCAAGACCGCGGCCTACGCCGACCTCAACGAAGCCGCCAAGGCCCTCGAGACCGACCCGAAGGGGGCCCTGGCCTACCTTGACGGGCTCGTGCAGCGGGAACCCGACAACGAGCGCGCCCTGGCGCTGCGCATCGTGGCCCTCCACGACACCGGGGACATTCCCGGCGCCATGAAGGCCATGCGCGCCGCCAAGGCCTCGGGCCACCCCATCTGGGCCATGGCCCTGAAATACCCCCGCCTGAAGAAGGTGGTGGAACTGGAACGCCGCAACCTGCGGAACGCCCGGTCCCAGACCCCCGTCAATCCGTCTGAAGCTCCCTGATCCGCCACGTGCCGTCCCGCAGCTCCCACAGGAGCGTCAAGGTGCGGCGGGAGCTCTCCTGGGGCAGCAGCCCGGTGCCGGTGCGCCCCGTGAGGATCAGGTCCACGGTCTGGACCGCCTCGGCGCCCCTGACCTCCACCCTGCGGCCCACCACGGTGACCCCCACCTTCTCGCGGAAGAGGATGGCGGCCAGGTAGGCCCGGGCCGAGGCGCGGTCCATGCCTTCGGGTCCCGTGAACCGGGGCGAGAGCCGCTCTGCCGCGCCAGCGGCGTCACCCGCCTGCACCGCGCCCACGGCTTCGTCGAACACGCGGTTGATGCGGGCCTCGGGACGCTCCCGTGCGCAACCCGCGAGAAGTACCAGGAGGAGGGCGGCCGCCGCCCTCATGGCGCGCCCGGCCCGGCGTGGAGCTGGAACAGGGTTGGATAGCTGCGGGTCTCCGCCTGGTCCTCCCCGAGGCCCAGGGCCGGCATGGCGGCCCGGATCGCCTCCGGCGCGCCCTCCAGTTCCAGGAAGGCGCCGAAAGGGGCCTCGTCCAGGCACGCCTCCAGCTCCCCCCGGCGCCACACCGAGCGGAACTTGCGCATGGCCAGGGACGGCCGGAAGCCCAGGGCGGTGAGGATCCCCTCCATGGCGTCCGCGTCCTCGACGCCGGTCTCCACTTCAGGGCGGATCTTGAGGAAGGGGTCCTCCACCTTGGCGCCCTTCCAGGTCACGCGCGCCATCCCGTGATAGCGGCGGGTGCGCAGCGCGCAGCCCTGGTCGCGCAGTTCCGCGCCCCGATCCCACAGCACGCTCACCTCCTCGCCCCGGGGATGCACGCGCTGGAAACCGGCGGCCTCCAGGAGCGGCTCCATCGGCCCGGTGGCGCCGATGCGGAATTTCATTTCGATTTCGATGTGGCCGGTATGTTTCATGGCAGCCGATCCTCAAATGATTGCATCATGTCCATGGAGGGTTGAGCCAGAGGTGATCCCGAAACGCTACCTGTTTGCCAGCATGTTCATCGCTGCGATGCTCATGCTCCTGGCCATTGTGCAGGCACCGCGCTCAACGCGCGAAGGGGGGGCCGTCGTGGAAAGCGCCGCGGTGGAGCAGTCCCTGGAGACCTTCGAGACCCTGGCTGAATACCGCCTCCAGGACAGCTGGGCCCCCCGCTTCCAGGGTGCGCAGGACCCCGACCAGGAACAACCCTGGCCCTATTCCGGCGGCTTCGGAACGCCCTGGGAGCCGGCCTCCGCCTACCTTTCCGACCAGGGCCTGGCCCTCAACAGTCAGGGAGGCAAGAGCGAAGTGGTCCTGTGGCGCGGCCTCGAATGGCGGCACTACCGTTTCGACGCGCCCATCGCCAGTGCGCGCCTGGACCCGGTGCGGGGCACGCGGCTCCTGGTGACCCTCGCCCTCGGCCAGGGCAGGTTCGAGACCCGCCTTCTGGAGGTCCCCGAGGGCCGCGTGCTGTGGGCCACGGACAGCGGACCCTGGAGCCGCTTCAGCTGGGACGGCCGCGCCGTCCTCCTGGGACTGACGGCCCCCCAGCCCGAAGGGGCCCTCCTGCTGGCCACCCTGCCCGTGGAAGCGGACCGCCCCGGCACGACCCTGGCCCCCTGGGACGAGACGGAACGCCCCTCCCCGCCCCGCAACTGGCCCACCCGCCAGGAACAGCTCTGGGACGACGGCCAGGATCTCCCCGGCGCCAAGGTGCTGGTGCCCTGGCAGCCCGGCGCCCGGGTCTGGTTCCCCTTCCGGGACAAGCTCTGGATCGCCAATGGCAACTTCTGGACCCTATGGCACCTGGACGGCGACACCTGGCGGCGGGAAGCCACGGGCACGGGCCAGCTCACCGCCCAGCCGCCCCTGCGCATGGCCCTCACGATTCCCGAGCGCAAGGGCGAGCCCCTGTCCCGCAAAGTCAGCCGGCCCGACCGGGCCGAGTGGGAACCCGTCCCCCCCGAGACCCCCGCCTGGCCCGACTACGACCCGGCCTGGGCCTGGTGGCAGGAGGACCTGGCCGCCACCGCCTGGGACCAGCGCTGGGGCGCGGCGGCGCCGACCCTGCCCCCCGAGCGGCAGCGACAGGCTCTCATCCGGACCTTCCGCCCCGAATGGCGGATCGCCCTGGGCCTGCGGGCCTCCGTGAAGGGTTGGATTCCCCAGGGGCCGGAGACGGCCCTGCGGGAAACCTCCGAAACGGCGTGGATCTGGGTGGGCGACCGGGTGATCCTGGCGAGGCTCCAGCCCACCTTGAGGCTCAAGTCTGTGAAGACGGCCTTGAAACGTTAGATACCATGTTCCATGGTCTCTGTTAGTGTAGGCCCAGGCATTCCCCAGTAATCCGGCAGCCCGAGGTTCCTCATGCCCCGTCTTCTCCTCGTGGACGACAACCAGCGAATCCACCAGATCGTCGAGACCCTGCTGACCGCGACCGACATCGAGTTGATTTGTGCTTCATCAGGCGCGGAAGCGCTGGAGCGGGTCGCCGCGGACGGTCCCTTCGACGTCGCCCTCCTGGATACGACCATGCAGGGCATGGACGGGTGGGAGCTCCTGGACCGCCTGCGCCACGATCCCGCCACCGCGCGCCTGCCCATCGCCATGATGGCCGGCGTGCTGGACACCGTGGACCCCGAGACCGTCCAGAAGGCCCCCATCCAGGGTTTCCTCAAGAAGCCCGTGGAGCTCCGCGACCTGGCCGACCGGGTCCGCACGCTGATGGCCACCCCGGTGGAAGCTCCGGCCCCCGAGCCGGAGCCGGAACCCGAGCCCGTGGCCGAAGCCAACGCCGCGAACACCTTCGAGACCGTCCCCTACTTCAGGCTCTCGGACCACCCCCTGCCGGACGCCTCGGACATCCTGATCCTGGAACTCGGCGACCTCCTGCCCGAAGTGCCCGAAGCGCCCGCCGCCCCCACGGATCTCCTCGAGGAATTCGGCTTCGGCGCTGCGCCCGAGCCCGAGACCATTCCCGAGCCGGCCCCCGAACCCGCCGCCATCGCCGAGTTCCACCCGCAGATCGATTCCCTCGAACTGGAGGAACTCGACCTCGAAGGCCTCCGGACCCTCGCGCCCACGGACCTCCCGGCCGATTCCGGCCAGGAAGCCCCCGCCGTGGAGGAGGCCTCGGACATCCCCGACCTGTCCCCCGGGGACGCCTTCCAGGACGACGCGCTGGAACTGGGCGTGGTCACCGACGAACTGCCCGACCTGGGTCCCGAACCTGCCGAGGCGCCCGTGGCCGCCGCGGAGGACGCCACCGTCGCCCTGGCCATCCCCGCCCTGTTGACCAAGCCCGCCGGCGCCTTCCCCGACGAATGGAGCGACGAGAGCGAATCACTGCTCACCTTCAACGAGGAACCCGTCCCCGCGTCCCCGGCCCTTGCGGCCATGGACGAGCATATCGATTTCGGCCCCGACAGCTTCCTGGATCAGGAGCCCGGGCCGGAACCCACCCCTTACTTCCTGCCCGAGATCCCCGAGAACGTCACGCCCGTCAAGCTCACCGAGCTCACGGATGCCGAGATGGCCGAACTCCTCCCCGGCGTTGACGAGGCCCCCGAGGACGCCGAGGTCCATGCGGCCGGCGCGGACACCGTTCCCCCCTGGGCCAAGACCGTCGACCTCGTGGCCGGCGAGATCCTGCCCGAACCCGAGCCCATCCATTTCCGTGAGCCCGAGGCCGTCCACTTCGCGGAGCCCGAGGCTGTCCACGTCGCCGAGCCCGAGCCGGTGCATGTCGCCGAACCCGAGGCCTTCCACTTCGCCGAGCCGGAAGCCGTGCATGTCGCGGAACCCGAGCCCGTGCACGTTGCGGAGCCCGAGCCCATCCACTTCGTGGAGCCCGAGCCCATCCATTTCGCCGAACCTGCAGCCGTCCACTTCGCCGAACCCGAACCGTTCCATCCCGCCGAACCCGTGGCCCACGCCGTGGAGCCCGAGGCCGCCATCCCCGCAGCGGGCGTGGTTCCGGCGCCGGCCGTGGATGCCGGAGCGGATCCCCTCGCGGCCGTGCTCGCCGACCCCGTCCTCATGGACAAGCTCGCCAAGGCCGTCGTCGCCAGGCTGGGAGACCAGATTCTCCGGGAGATCGCCTGGGAGGTCATGCCCGAAGTCGCCGACCGGTTCCACCGGAACTGATTCGGGAGCGCCATGATCACCGGCTACAACACAGACGTCCGCCACGGCAACCGCATCTTCCACGTCCAGACGGAAGACAAGGGGCTCGCCAATCCCAAGATCGAGACCCTCATCTACGTGGGCGGCGAGATCCTGGACAGTTACCGGGGCACCTACGAGGACCTGCTCGCGGAGGTACCCCTCCAGGAGAGCAGCATCCAGGCCCGCATGGACGACCAGCACAAATCGGTCATCCGGGACATCAAGAACGGCAAGTACGACACGACGCCCAACGACCCGCTCCTGGCGGAACGCAGCGTCTTCAACGACAAGCCCCTGGACCAGGCCATCCTGGAGTACCTCCAGCAGGAGGGCGAGACCGACACCCTGGAGATGGTCCTGGACGAGGCCCTGAACCCGCGCTTCGGCGGCCCCTTCACCTTCCGCATCCGGGCCCGCCTCTGCGTGAGCCAGAGCCCCGTGGCCGGCGCGGACGTGGCCGTGCGCCTCATCTCCAGCCTCAAGAAGGCCAGCCTGCTCGCCACCGGCAAGACCGACGCTGACGGCATGTTCGTCGGCAAGGTGGAACTGCCCCCGAGCCAGCCGGGCCACTGCGCCCTGATGGTTTCCTGCGCCTCCGAATTCGGCAACGACGAGATCCGGGCCCTCATCACGGCCTGACCCGGCGTTTCC
>DBME01000307.1 GCA_002298155.1 Holophagaceae bacterium UBA706
CAGGGTGTCCAGGGCGGTGCCGGTGCCGGCGGGGGTGGCGCCGGGGCCCGTGCCGTCATCCTCCACCGCCAGGATCAGCTCGGCGCCGGCGCGGCGCGCCGTGATGGCGATGCGGCCGCCGGCCTCCAGGGGGGCCAGTCCATGCTTCACGGCGTTCTCCACGAGCACCTGGAGGGAGAAGGGGGGCACCGGCAGATCCTCCAGCTCCTCGGGCACGTCGATGGCCACCTGGAGCCGGTCGCCCATGCGGGTGCGCTCGATGCCCAGGTAGCCTTCCACGAAGGCCAGCTCCTCCCGGAGGGGAACGGTGAGGCGGTCGGAGGTCTCCACCACCTGCCGGTAGAGGCCGGCCAGGCGGTCGATGTTCCGGGCGGCGTCGGCGGGGTCCTTGTCCACCTGGGCCTTGAGGGAATTGAGCGTATTGAACAGGAAATGGGGCGCCAGGCGGCTGCGCAGGGCCATGTCCCGGGCGGAGGCCAGCAGGAGCATCTGGTTGCGGCTCATACGCTGGAAGACGAAGAGCAGGCAGGCATAAGCGTAGAGAAGGACGCCCCACACGGCGCCCACGGCACGGGGGTGAGGCAGGAGCCAAAGGAGCGGCAGCGCGGCCAGAAAGGAGGTCAACATGAGCAGGACGGCCAAGCCACCCATGCCGGGGAAGGGGCGGCGGCCGGGGCCCGTCTTGACGCCCCAGCGCTCCGACCATCCGTCGGACCACAGGAGGATGCCCCCTGCCACGGTGCCTGCCAGGACGCCATAGCCCACCCCGATGAGCCCTCCCACCAGGGCGCCCAGACGGTCGATGAGGGGAAGGGCCACCTGGGTGGTCACGACGATGGCCATGCCCACGCCGACCATCCGGGGTTCCGGCAGCGTCTGGCAGTTCTTGAACCGGACCATGGGCCGTTCGATCCAGCCGATGAGGTGATCCAGTGCCTTGATCCAGGCGGGGGTGGCGAGTTGGTCATTCATGGCTGTCTCCTCGGGGCGCGACGGCGCCCGCTGAGATCCAGCCTAGGGAGGGCCGGGCGGGCCCGGCGGAGGTTCCTGGCGGACGGCGCGCACGGTGACGTGGGCGGTCCGGGTGGGGGGATGAACGGCAGGGCGGCCGGCGTCAATGCAGGAGGCCCATGTAGGCCAGCCACAGCGCCGGGCCGAAGAACACCACCACCGGGGTCGCCAGGGCCAGGGCGCAGCCGAAGGGGAGCATCGTCTGGCCCCCGGCCTTGCGCGTGATCATGAGCGGCAGCCCCACCGCGCTGCCCAGGAGGGCCCCGCCGAAGAGGATGCCCAGCATGGGCCCCCACCCCCAGAAGGCCCCGAGCCAGGCCAGCATCTTGAAGTCGCCCATGCCGATGCCGTCGGTCTTGCGCACGAGGCGGTAGGCGCCGTTGAGGAGCCAGGGCACGCCGTAGCCGATGGCCAGCCCCAGGAGGCTCTCCTGCCAGGTGACGCGGGGTCCCATGGGGTCCCAGGCCGGCGCGGACTGGATGCCGTTGAAGAAGGTGTCCACATGGATGACGTTCTGGCCCGGGCCCCAGATGGCGGTGAGGTGGGTGGGCCAGGCCAGCTGCGGCAGGGTGAACAGGACCCCCAGGACCATGAGCGGATACTGGATCACGTCCGGCAGGATGAACTCGGTGAGGTCGGTGAAGAACAGCACCAGGAGCGCGTACCCGCAGAGGATGCCCTTGAACCAGATGAGGGTGCCGAAGGGGAACACCCACACCGAGCCCGCCAGCAGCACGCCGCCCAGGAGCTCCACCAGGGGATAGCGCACGGGGATCCGCCACCCGCAGCTGGCGCAGCGGCCCCGCAGCCACAGCCACCCGAACAGGGGGATGTTGTGCCACGGCTTGATGCGGGCCTTGCACTGGGGGCAGTGGCTGGGCTTGGTGACCACGTTGCGGTCCGCTTCCTCCTCCTGGGGCAGGCGGTGGATGAGCACATTGCCGAAGGAACCCAGGACGAGCCCGAAGGGGGCCAGCAGGATGGAGAGGAACCACGTGGGGAAATCGAAGGTGGGCATGGCAAAAGGATAGCAAGCCGGGGAACTTGGGGGCTTTCCTTGACATCCTTAGCTAATAAAAGACTTACAATGTCACCTGGAGTCGCTCATGAAAGTCGCCCTGCTCGCCACCTGCCTTTGCGCCTTCGGCACCCCCGCCGCCCAGGCGCCCGCCCCCGCGCCGACCGCCGCCGCGCCGCAGCCCCAGGCGAAGCCCCGGGTGCAGCTCACCACCTCGTACGGCCCCATCGTCGTGGAGCTGGAGCCCGCCCTGACCCCGCTCACCGTGGCCAACTTCTTGCGCTACGTGAAGGAGGGCCATTACGCCGGCACCATCTTCCACCGGGTGATCCCCGGGTTCATGATCCAGGGCGGCGGCCTGCTGCCGGACATGACGGAGAAGCCCTCCCACGAGCCCATCCCCAACGAGGCCGCCGAAGCGGCCCGGGGCGGCCTCCTGAACACCCGGGGGACCATCGCCATGGCGCGCACCGACGAACCCGGCTCGGCCACCTCGCAGTTCTACATCAACACCGCCGACAACGCGATGCTGGACCACAAGTCCACCGCCGCGGCCAACTTCGGCTACTGCCCCTTCGGGCGCGTCGTCTCGGGCATGGAGGTGGTGGACAAGATCGAGAAGGTGAACACCATCCTGCGGCGCGGCATGCAGAACGTGCCCGAGTACGCGGTGCGCATCAAGGCCGCCGAGCTTCTCCCCGCACAATGAGGAAGCCCTTCATCAAGCCCTTCCTGGTGCTGATGTACGCCTTCCTCATGCTGTTCGTGTTCACGACGGCGGGCTATTTCCTGGCGCCCTTCCTGGGGCGGCGGAAGGCCATGGCGAAGATCGCCCAGAAGTATTTCCTCCACATGACCCGGGTGTGGGGGGTGCAGCACCACATCGACGGCTGGGAGGACCTGCCCGAGGAGATCCGTGACGGACGCCAGCCGGTGATCTTCATCGCCAACCACACCTCGTACCTCGACGCCATGATGCTGGGCTGCTACCTGCCCAACCACCCCGTGTTCCTGGCCAAGATCGAGATGCTCTTCATCCCGGTGCTGGGCCTGGCCTGCTGGATGGGGGGGGTGATCTTCATCAACCGCCGCAACCGGCCCAAAGCCATCGCCTCCATGAAGCGCGCGGCCCGGCTCATCCACGGCGGTGCCACCATCGCGGCCTTCCCGGAAGGCACCCGCACCCGGGACGGCCAGCTCCTCCCCTTCAAGAAGGGCGTCTTCATGCTGGCCCAGGACGCCGACGTGCCCCTGGTCCCCCTGGGCCTCACCGGGGGCTTCGAGATGCTCCCCGCCGGGGCCTGGCGGGTCAAGCCGGGCACCTTCCGCATCCACGTGGGCCAGCCCATCCGCACCGGAGGAATTTCGGACCCCGACCTCCTCAGGGAAACCGCCCAGGAAGCCGTGAAAGCGTTGGTGGCCAAAGGATAGGGAACGATGGGAACATGGGGGTTGGATCTTTCTGACCACCGGCTTCCCAGGAGTGGAACAATGGCCCAATTCGACCTCATCGTCATCGGTTCCGGACCCGGCGGGTACATCGCGGCCATCCGCGGCGCCCAGCTCGGCCTCGCCACCGCCATCGTGGAGAAGGACCCCGCGGGCCTGGGCGGCACCTGCCTGCGCCGCGGCTGCATCCCCGCCAAGACCTGGCTGGAGACGGCCCACCGCTACGACCAGATGTCCGATCTCGCCGACTACGGCGTGGCCGGGGTGGACGTCTCGGCCCTGCGCGCGGACCTGGCGGCCATCGTCAAGCGCAAGAACCGCATCGTCCTGAAGAACGGCAAGGGCGTCGAGTTCCTCATGAAGAAGAACAAGGTCACCGTGCTCAAGGGCGTGGGACGCCTCCTGGGCGGCGGGCAGGTGGAAGTGAAGGGCGAGACCACCGAGACCCACCAGGCCAAGCGCATCATCCTGGCCACCGGCTCGGTGCCCAAGGAGCTTCCCGGCATGGAGACCGACGGCGTGCGGGTGGTCAACAGCGACCACCTCATGGACCTGACGACCCTCCCCGGCCACCTGGTGATCCTGGGCGCCGGCGCCATCGGCGTGGAATTCGCCTCGGTCTTCGCCCGCCTGGGTTCGAAGGTCACCCTGGTGGAGCTCATGGACCGCCTGCTGCCCATCGAGGACGCCTCCATGGGCGAGGAGCTCGCCAAGATCCTGGCCAAGCAGCACAAGATCGACATCCGCGTGAAGACGAAGATCGCCTCCATCGAACGCCACGAGGACAAGGTCGTCTGCCACCTCGAGGGCGACAAGCCCGGCGCCGTGGAATGCACCCACCTCCTGGTGGCCGTGGGCCGCGGCCCCGTCACCGCCGGCGTGGGCCTCGAGGCCACCAAGGCCGTCGTGGACCGGGGCTTCGTCACCGTGGACGCCATGATGGCCACCGCCGAGCCCGGCCTCTACGCCATCGGCGACATCGTGCGCACCGCCATGCTGGCCCACGTGGCCTCCGACGAGGGCATCGTGGCCGCCGAGCACGCCGCCCAGTCCCTGGGCAAGGACGTCCATCCCCACCCCATCAACTACGACCGGGTCCCCAGCGTCACCTACTGCGATCCCGAAGTGGGCTGCATCGGCCTCTCCGAGGCCCAGGCCCGGGAGCGCGGCCACGACGTGCAGGTGGGCAGCTTCCCCTTCATGCCCCTGGCCAAGGCCAACATCATGGGCGAGCCCCACGGCTTCGTGAAGATCGTCGCCGACAAGACGTACGGCGAGATCCTGGGCATCCACATCATCGGCCCCAAGGCCACGGAACTGGTGGCTTCCAGCCTCGCGCTCCTGGGCGGCGAGTACACGGTGGACGAGCTCATCAACACCATGTATCCCCACCCGACCCTCAACGAGGCCATCCCCGAGGCGGCCCGGGCCGTGTACGGGCGGGCCCTGAACGCCTAGGTCCCCAGCCCCATGCGCGTCGAGCTCCTGGGTGATTCGGCGCTGCTCCTGGTGTTCGGAGAGGGGATCGACCCCGCCGTGAACGACCGGGTCCATGAACTGGCCCACCGGCTGCGCCGGGGTCCCCTGCCGGGGATCCTCGGCGTGGTTCCGGCCTACGCCAGCCTCGCGGTGCACTTCGATCCCCTGCGCTGGGACCCCGAGGCCCTGGAGGCCGAGCTGCGGGGCCTCGCCCAGGCCGGGGACGCTCCCGAGGCGCCCCGGACCCTCGTCCTGCCCGTGCGCTACGGCGGGGAATGGGGGCCCGACCTCGCGGACGTGGCCGCCCATTGCGGCTTCACGGAAGCCGAGGTCATCGCCCGCCACACGGCGGCCACCTACCGGGTCTTCTTCCTGGGCTTCGCCCCGGGCTTCCCCTACCTGGGCGGCCTGGATCCGGCCCTGGCCACCCCGCGGCGGGCCGAGCCGCGCCTGCGGGTGCCCCGGGGCTCCGTGGGCATCGCCGGCCCGCAGACGGGGGTCTACCCCCTGGAGACGCCCGGGGGCTGGCGCATCATCGGCTGCACCCCGGCGGTGCTCTTCGACCCGCAGCGGGAGGAACCCTGCCTCCTGCGGGCCGGTGACCTCCTGAAGTTCGAGGAGGTGCCATGACCCTCCGTGTCGAAGCGCCGGGACTCTTCACCACCGTGCAGGACCTGGGCCGGCCGGAATGGCAGCACCTGGGCCTGGGGCCCGGCGGCGCCGCGGACGTGGTGAGCCACCGCATCGCCAACCTGCTGGTGGGCAACGCCCCCGGAGACGCCACTCTGGAGATCCTGCTGGCCGGTCCCACGCTTCGCTTCGAACGGCAGGCCCTGGTGGCGCTGTGCGGCGCCGATCTCTCCGCCGAAGTGGACGGGCGCCCGGTGCCCCTGTGGCGCCCCGTGTGGCTCAAGGCCGGCTCGCGCCTGACCTTCGGGGCGGCGGTGCAGGGCG
>DBME01000153.1 GCA_002298155.1 Holophagaceae bacterium UBA706
GCCTCCAGGAGTTCGGGGTCTCCGCGCCCACCCTGGAGAACGCCCTGGGGCGCCTGGCCCAGCACCTGGGCCTGGAGGGGGCCATCTACGCCACGCCCACGGGCTTCCTGGCCTCCCTGCGCAAGGAGGGCCACCACGGCAAGACCTACCTGATCCGCGTCGAGGCGGGGGAATCCCGCCTGGAGAAGCTGGCCGAGGCGGAGGCCCTGGTGGACCAGGTGCTCCGGGGGGACCTGGACGTGCCCACGGCCCGGGACCTCCTGGCCCGGCTCGCGGCCCAGCCCCGGCGCTTCTCGCCCCGGGTGGTGGCTGCCGCCTACGGGCTGGCCTCCATGGGGATGGCCGTGCTGTTCGGGGGCGGCTGGCGTGAAGCCCTCCTGGGCGCGGCGGTGGGCCTCCTGGTGGGCTCGGCCGTGCAGGCCGTGCAGTCACGCCGGCACCTGGCGCCCCTGGCCCCGGTGCTGGGCGGCATCATCAGCTCCCTGGGCGGGGCCCTGCTGGGACGGCTCCTGCCCGGGGCCTCCCACCCCATCCTGGTCATCAGCGGCATCATCGTCCTGGTGCCGGGGCTGGGGCTCCTGGTGGCCATGCAGGAGCTGGGCACCGGCAACCTGGTGGCCGGCACCTCGCGCCTGGCCGGCACCTTCCTGGTTTTCCTCCTCCTGGCCTTCGGGGTGGGCCTGGGCCAGCTGCTGAAGGGCGCCTGGCTCGTGGGATTGCACACCGACCCCGTTCCCCTCCCCCCCTGGACCCTGGTGCCGGCCGTGGCCCTGGCGGCCCTGGCCTTCCTGGTCATCTTCCAGGGGCGGCCCCGCGACTACCTGTGGACCCTGGGCGCCTGCCTCCTGGCCTGGGGCTGCGCCCTGCTGGGCAGCCGGATCCTGGGTCCCGTGGCCGGCGCGGGCCTCGCGGCCATGGCCCTGGGTTCCGTCTGCAACGACTACGCCCGCCGGACCCGGCGGCCGGGGGCCGTGCTCCTCCTGCCCTCCCTCATGCTGATCCTCCCGGGGAGCATGGGCGTCCGGGGCCTGGCCCTGATGCTCACGGGGCAGACCCTCCAGGGCCTCCAGGCCGGATTCCAGGCCGTATCCGTCACCGTCGCCCTCATGCTCGGCCTGTTCCTGGCCAATGCGCTGGTGTCCCGCAGGACCTTCTGAATAAAGGTTGGACCGGGGGCGGTACCGATTATCATGGTCCATCGACACCTCCCCCCGCACTGGACCCATGGCAAATCCGATCAAACGGTTCGCAGCGACCGTCCTGTTCCTGGGCGCCTCCTTCCTGGGAGCACAGGGGCCGGGAAGGCCGCCCATGCGGCATTACGGTTCGGAGGAGGGGCTCGGCAGCGAGGTGGTGACGGCCCTCACCCAGACCACCGACGGCATGATCTGGGCCGCCACCGAGGCCGGTCTGGTGATCTTCGAGGGACACCGGTTCGCCCCCTATTCGGTGGAGGGACTGCCCTCGCCCCTGCTCACGAACCTGTACGCCGACCAGGACGGCTCGCTGTGGGTCACCACCGACGCCGGCATCGCACGCCTGATGAACCGGAAGTTCACGGTCCTCGGCGAAAGCGAGGGCCTGCCCCGGACGTCCTACCAGAAGGTGGCGCGGGACGGCCAGGGCCGCCTGTGGATCCTGGGCAACCGCGCGCTGTTCGTGGAGGTGGGCCCCATGCGCTTCATGCAGGCGCCCGCGCCCCCGGTCCCCGAACCTCCGGTGCAGTTCTATGCGGACCGGGGCCAGCCCACGGTTCTGGCCATCACCGCCCGGCACCTCTTCGAATGGAAGGACGGGAGCTGGGTGCCCCTCCAGGCTCCGCCCGTGGCCGCCGGGGAGCAGCTGCTCAACGTGGCCATGGATGCCGAGGGGGCCATCTGGGCCCGGTCCAGCACGGCCCTGTGGCAGCTGCCCCGGGCCGGCGCCTGGCGCAAGGAGCGCGCCCGCATCACGGGCGGGTTCAGCTTCAGCTCGCGCCTCGACCGGGATTCCCAGGGCTGGATCTGGTTCGATGATTTTGACGGCCTGTGGCGCGTCAAGGGCGGCCTCCGGCAACGGTTCAGCTGGCCCGGCGAGGACGCCAAGGGCGGCATGGTGGACCAGGAGGGCGGCATCTGGATCCGCACCGACCACGGCGTGACCCGGACCCTGGGCCGGAGCCGGTGGGCGGGCTACGACATGCGGGACGGCCTCACCGGCAAGCTGGTGTGGCAGCCCTTGCGGGACAGCCGCGGCCGGCTCTGGGTGGCCACGGACAAGGGCCTCTGCGTGGCCCTGGACGAGGGGTTCCGCACCGTCATCCCGGGCCGGATCCTCAGCCTCGCCCTGGCCCCGGACGGCAGGATGTGGGCTACGGGCAGCCCCGGAGGCACGGTTTTCGAGGTGGATACGGCCACCCTCACCTGGAAGACCCACACGGTGGACGTGCTGCCCCGGAGCCGGATCACCTCCGGACTGGCGGTGGATGCCCACGGGACGCCCTGGGTGGCTGACCGGGACAACGGCGTCGCCCGGGGGATCCGCTCCGGCGGCGGATGGACCTGGGAGATCGTCCCCGTGGGGGGCAGGACCCCCAAGGACCTCCTGGGCATCGTCGCCCTGCCCGGGGACGGGCTCATCGTGATCCACGACGGCGGGGCCTCCCTCATGCGCCACGGCGAGTGGAAGCGCATCCCCGACCTGCTCCCGGACTACCCCGGGGCCGTGGGCCTCGGGCCTTCGGGCAAGGTGGTCTTCTCCTACCGGAACCGGCCCGAACTCACCCTCCACCGCCTGACGGAGGATTCCATGGAGCGCATGGACACCGTGCGCATCCCCGTGAAGGCGGGCTTCAACTACTTCATCTTCTCCGTGGCCATGGACCCCTCGGGCCGGGTCTGGGTCGGCTCCAACGCTGGCCTGGGCGTGCTCAACGGCAAGGACTTCCAGATGATGGGCATGGAGGACCGGCTCGTGAGCCCCGAGTGCAACGAGTGGTCGATCCTGGCCGAGGCCGACCGGGTCTGGCTCGGCACCACCACGGGCCTGGCGGTGTTCAGTTCGGACCTGCCGGCCATGCCCCCTTCGCTCAAGCCCCCCACCATCCTCTGGGCCCGCGCGGGCGGCCTGGAACTCGATCCCGACGGGAGGGCGGTGCAAGTGCCGCGGAAATTCAACGAGCTTGAGCTCAAGTTCATGATCCCCACCTATCAGGCACCGGGCCGGATCTTCTACGAGACCCGCCTCCGGGGCGTCGACCCCGACTGGGTCCGCACGGATGGCCAGGTGCGCTACGCCGGACTCCAGGCCGGCCACCATGTCCTCGAGCTGCGGGGCTCGCTCCCCGACGGCATCATCGGACCTGTGAAGAACTTCGAGTTCTTCGTGACCCCGGCCTGGTGGGAGACGACCTGGGCGCGGACCACGGGGATCCTGGCCATGGCGGCGGGCACGTGGCTCCTCATCTGGCTACGTAGCGTCGCCCTGCGCCGGCGCAACCGGCAGCTCCAGGAGGAGGTGGCCCGGCAGACCGCGGCCCTGCAGGAGGCCTCCCGGGCCAAGAGCGCCTTCCTGGCCAACATGAGCCACGAGCTCCGCACCCCCCTCAACGCCATCCTCCTGTATTCCGAACTGCTCCAGGAGGAGGCCAAGGACCGGGGCCTGGGCTCGATCACGGACGACGCCTCCCGGATCAACCAGGCGGGAGCTTCGCTCCTCAACCTCATCGACGACATCCTGGACATCTCCAAGATCGAGGCCGGACACATGCGCATCGACCTGGAGGAGATCGAGGTGGAGCCCTTCCTCCGCAACATCGACTCCTCCCTGCGGCCCGTGGTGGAGCGCAACGGCAACGTGTTCCGGGTCAACGCCGAGGAGGCGCCGGGCTTCATCACCTGCGACCCCACGCGCCTCCAGCAGATCCTGGCCAACCTCCTGGGCAACGCCGCCAAGTTCACCGCGGCGGGGGAAGTCACCCTCCGCGCCTTCCGGGAGGGGGACGTCGTCGCCTTCCAGGTGGAGGACACGGGCATCGGCATGACCCCGGAGGAGCAGGAGAAGGTCTTCAGCGAGTTCGTCCAGGCCGACTCCAGCACCACGCGGAAATATGGCGGCACCGGCCTGGGCCTCACCCTGGTCCAGCGCCTCACGGGCATGCTGGGAGGCCAGGTGGTCATGGAATCCGCCCGGGGCGTGGGTACCCGGGTCACGGTGCGGCTCCCCATCGGCACCGGCGCCTAGTGTGAGATAATGGCCTCCCCCGACGGGGCTACCAGGCGATTTACATGATTCTGCGCAAGGAATACGGCTTCGAAGCCGCCCACTTCATCTACAACCACCCCGGCAAGTGCAAGAACCTCCATGGTCACAGCTACAAGCTCTTCGTCTCCCTGGAAGGCTCCGTGAACCCCGAGACCGGGATGATCATCGACTTCGACGACCTGTCCAAGGTGGTCGTGGAGAAGGTGATCCAGCGCCTGGACCACCACTTCCTCAACGACCTGATCCCCCTTTCCACCGCGGAGAACATCTCCGTGTGGATCTGGGAGCAGCTCAAGCCCTCCCTGCCGGGCCTCTGCCAGATCGAGGTCTTCGAGACGCTGGACAACAGCGTGATCTTCCGGGGCGAGTGATGCGGCGGGCCTGGCTGGCACTTCCCGTCCTGGCCTGCGTCTGCGCCTGCTCTCCGCTCAAGGACTACCAGGATGCGGCCCGGCTTCTGCGCTTCCACCTTGACCGGGTGGAGCCCAGCGTCCATCTCGCCCTGCCCCTGGACCGGTCCCGCATGGGCTTCCGCATGGTCATCGGGGTGGACAACCCCTCCCAGGTGCCCTTCCACGTCCTGACCTTCTCCGGCGACCTCAAGCTGGAGACCCGGGGCGCGATCCAGCCCATCGGCCGCATCGAGCTGGCCAAGCCCCTGGACCTTCCCGCCGCGGGCACGGGCCGCATGGACGCCGAGGTCACCTTCACCTACCAGGAACTCCGGGACAACTGGGTGGCCATCCAGGCCGCGGCCCGCGGGGGCTCCGGCGTCTGGCACCTGGAGGGGACCCTCAAGGCCGAGGCCTTCGGGCTGCCCCTGAGCTTCCCCGTGCGCACCAGCCGCTCCTTCGGGGGAGGCGAATGATCCGGGCGGTCGTCTTCGATCTCTGGAACACCCTGGTGCACAGCCGGCAGGGCGACCCCTTCCGGCACCTCCTGGCCCTGCTCTCCGAGGAGCAGAAGGCCCTCTACCCCGACCTCCGGCGCGAGGCCATGGACCGCCCCCATCCCGACGCCCGCACCTTCCTGGCGGGGTGGATGGACCGGCTCTCCCTCAGCGGCACCCAGATCCTGGCCATGGCGGAGGTCTTCCAGACCGCCGCGGACGACGCGGAGTGGTTCCCGGAGGCCGAGGAGGCCGTGGCCGCCACCCGCAAGCTGGCCCGGGTCGGCCTCCTGTCCAACACCCAGAGCTTCGATATGGAATTCTTGGAGCGGCTGGGGCTTGAGCGGGCCCTCCCCACCCGGTGCCTCAGCGCCCTCACCGGCCACCTCAAGCCCGATTTCGAGGCCTACGAGGTCATGCGCCGCCGCCTGGGGCTCTTTCCCGGGGAGATCGCCATGGTGGGCGACAGCTGGCGCGACGACGTGACCGGCGCCCTCGCGGCGGGCTGGACTGCCATCTGGGTTAACCGGGCGGGCAACCCGCGCCCCCCCTGCGACCCCGACGCGGAGCTGGTGGAGATCCCCGATCTCTCCTTGGTTCCCGAAGTCATCGGCCGCCTCCAGGCCGGGGCGCGGTGCCCCACCTGCCTGGGCTGATCCGCTGGCAATTTCCATCCATTCAAGCTAGAAGAAGATGTGTGTCCTTTTGGGAGTGTCCGATGACCGCGACCGTTGAAACGATCCTCGCCGAGACCAGGAAGCGCATGAAGAGCTCCCTCGAGACCCTCAAGAAGGAGATGGCCACCGTCCGCACCGGGCGCGCCAATGCCGGCATCCTGGACACCCTGCACGTGGAATACTACGGCGCCAGCATGCCCCTGAACCAGATCGCGGGCGTCAGCGTCCCCGAAGCCTCCATGCTGGTCATCACCCCCTTCGACAAGACCGCCATCAAGGCCATCGAGCACGCCATCCTCAAGTCCGAGCTGGGCCTCAATCCCGCCAACGACGGCGTGGTGATCCGCCTGCCCATCCCCGCGCTCAACGAGGAGCGCCGCCGGGACCTCACCAAGGTGGTCAACCGCATGGGCGAGGAGATCAAGACGGCCATCCGCAACGTCCGCCGGGACGCCAACGAGGACATCAAGAAGCTGGAGAAGGACAAGACCGCCCCCCTCAGCGAGGACGCCGCCAAGAAGGCCCTGGAGCAGATCCAGAAGGCCACCGACGAGGCCATCCACGAGGTCGAGGAGGTCGTGAAGCACAAGGACGCCGAGATCATGCACGTCTAGCATGGGCATGAGCCTGACCACCCTCGCGCTGCTGGTGCTCGCGGCGCTGCTGGCGGGGTTCATCGACGCCATCGTGGGCGGCGGCGGCCTCATCACCATCCCCGTCCTGACCTTCTGCCTGCCGGCGGGCACGCTGCCCACGGTCATCCTCGGCACCAACAAGGTGGTCGCCTGCACCGGGACGACCTTCGCGGCCGGCCAGTTCGTGCGGGCCAAGGTGCTCCATTGGCGGGAGCTCGTCCTGCCCGTGGCCATGGCCATGGCCGGCGCGTCCCTGGGCGTGAGCCTGGCCTACCTGCTGCAGAAGCGGGGCGACGCCTGGTTCCGGCCCATGATGATCATCCTGATGGTCGTCATGCTGGCCTTCACCCTGCTCAAGCCCGACCTGGGCAAGCTGCACGCCCCCAAGTACGGCCTCAGCCACCAGCGGACCCTGGCGGCCCTCATCGCCTTCTGCGTGGGCTGCTACGACGGGTTCTTCGGGCCGGGGACGGGCTCCATCCTCATCTTCCTGTTCGTGGCCGTCCTGGGGTTCGATTTCCTGCGGGCCTCCGCCCTGGCCAAGAGCGTCAACTGGGCCTCCAACTTCGCCAGCCTGGTCCTGTTCGTGGCCCGGGGCAGCTGGCTGCCCACGGTGGCCCTGGCCATGGCCGTGGGCAACGGCGTGGGGGGCTACCTGGGCGCCCGCACCGCCCTCTCCAAGGGCAGCGGCCTGGTGCGCATCGTCTTCATCGTCGTGGTGGGGGCCCTGATCCTCAAGCTCGGCTGGGACACGCTCCTGAAATTCAAATAGCCAACCAGCCCGGTCAGGTATACAGTTGCCTCGCACTCCCGGAGGCACCCATGGAACGACGAACCCTGCTCGGCACGTTGGCGGCCGGAACCCTCGGCCTCGGCCTGGCCTCGCACCTTGATGGGGCCCAGGCTTCCCAGCCCGCGCCCACCGACCCCCTCGCCGACTACAAGCCCCGCACCTTCGCCCTGGAAGCCGGCCTCCCCGGCCTGTCCAAGGAGATGCTGGGCGAGCATCTGGCCCTCTACAAGGGCTACGTCACCCGCACCAACGCCCTGCTGCGCGAGGTTCGGGCCGCCGAGGCCGGCGCCACGGCGCCCGTGCAGGAGCTGCGCCGGCGCCTGGGCTTCGAGTTCAGCGGCATGCGGCTGCACGAACTCTACTTCGAGACCCTGCGCGACAAGGCCGCCGCCCCGGGCCCCGCCCACCCCCTGCAGAAGGCCATCGCCGCCGGCTGGGGCTCCTTCGACGCGTGGTGGGCGGCCTTCAAGGCCACCTGCACCATGACCGGCATCGGCTGGGGCGCCCTGGTGCAGGACCCCCTCACCGGCCGGCTCATGAACGCGTGGTTCCAGGACCACGAGAACGCCATCCCCGTGGGCACCGTGCCCCTGCTGGTGGTGGACGTGTGGGAGCACGCCTACGTGAAGGACTACGGCGCCACCGCCCGGGCGAAGTACGTGGACGCCATCCGGCCCCTCATCGACTGGGGCCTCGTGGAAAAGCGCTTCAACTGAGCCGTCCCGATCCGGAAGGGATCCCGTCTCGCCCGCGAAGCCGGGGTCGGAGGCAAGCCATGCGACCTACCCTGCCGTCCCTTGTCCTCGGCCTCGCCTCCCTGGCCCT
>DBME01000362.1 GCA_002298155.1 Holophagaceae bacterium UBA706
GCTCCCCCTCCACCGCCGCCGCCCCCGCCCCCCCCTGCCCCGGCGGAAAACGACAACGGGCGCCAGGAGGTGCTGCGCATCCTGGAAGCCTGGTCCCAGGAGCACCAGCACCCCGACGGCAACTACGACGCGTTCTACGCCGACACCGTGGACTTCTACCTGGTCAACGGCTGCCCCAAGGCCCGGGTGCTCGAGGAGACGCGGGGGTTCTTCCGGACCTACTCGGACTATTCCTCGTCCATCGAGAACGTCAGCCTGGAGGCGGTGGCCCCGGACATCTGGCGCTGCGAGTACGACAAGACCTTCTCCGCCTTCAACACCAAGAAGCAGCGGCCCTGGAACGGCAAGGTCCACAGCCTGCTGGTCTTCACGAAGTTCGGCGGGCGGTGGCTGATTACCACCGAGAAGGACAAGAAAGTCTACTTCGTCAACAAGTGACCAGCTTTTCCAGGCAGCGCCCCAGGTCCTCGGCCACAGCCTTCGCGTTCATGATGTAGGTGTGGAAGGCTGGCACCTCCACCACCGTCGCACGGCCATCACCCTTCGCCTCGGCGAGGGAGAGGATGCCGTCGTTGACCTCGCCCCGGAAAGGGGACCAGCTTCCGCGGGGACCCGCGGTGCCGGCGTAGATGCGCGTCTCGGGATGCAGAGGCAGACCTTCCATGCCGGCCTCCCTGCCCAGGAAGACGCCCATCTCCCCGGTGATGGCCCGGTAGAGCCAGAAGCGTGAGAAGAACTTCGCCGCCCTGCAGGCCACCATGGGCGGAGCCAGGAAGAAGCACGCCCGGGGCGGGTGCGCTTCCAGCCGGGACAGCGCGTTGCGGATGATGACGCTCCCCAGGGAATGGCCGACGAGCAGGTAGGGTTCCGCCCCGGCCCGCGCCCGGACCCGCGCCGCGAGCCGTTCCGTCACGGCATCCAGCGTCTGGAAGGAAGGCACGTAGCCGAAGAGATGCACCGTGTGCCCCATGCGCGCGAGGCGGCGCCGCAGGCCCATCATGGACACCGGCGTCCGCCCCATTCCATGCACAAGGATCACCTGCATCGGACGCTCGAGCCTCCCACCGGCGCCCCGTTCAGCGGGGCGGCCGTTCCAGGATGATGCCACGTCCGGGTGATTGAGGCTTATGATACGCGAGCCGTCCAGGCAGACAGGAGAGCACCGCCCCGGAAGCGTGCATGCACACGGCATTGAGCGCCTCCAGCAGGGGCAGTTCCCGACCGTCGATGCGCAGCCCATCCACGATGACGTGGCAGGTGGGCCCTGCGCCCCGGGCCTTCAGCAGCCGCTCGAGCTCCATGGGGAAGTCCTGCTCCCCCGGCACTTCCGTGGCAAGTTCATGGATGTAGGGCAGGCCGTGGTTCAGGCGCTCCAGGATCTCCCTGCGGCGCTTGCCGGCGAGGAACTGGCCCCACCGCGCCCGTTTCGCGGACGCGATGAAGGTCTTCACGAACGCCGCCTCGTGTTCAGCAGGCGTCGTCATCAGGCGTAGGCCACCGCCTTCCGTGCCTCCATGCGCGCGGCCTTCCACTCGGCCAGGGCCACGCGCACCTCGCTGCGGTGCTGGGCCATGCCCGCCTTCCATTCGGCCTTGCGCGCCTTCCAGGCCTCGCGCTTCTGGGCCTTCCACTCGGTCTTGCGGGCCTCCCAGGCTTCGGCCTGCTCCTGCACGCGGGCCAGGGCCTGGTCCAGGCTCGCCCGGGCCGCCATGATGCGCTGGTCAAGGGCCTCGGCCCGGCGGGAACTGCGGGCCAGCTTGGCCAGGAGCGTCTTCTCCTCCATGGCGAACCGGGCCCTGCGGATGGCGGCGTCGGGCACGCGGCGAAGGCCCCGGGCCAGGCCCACGACCGCCATGGTGAAGATCAGCCACTTGGTGGGATCGAACTGCCACCACTTCACGCCGTTGCGGTAGTCCCACTGCCACATGTGGTGGTAGTTGTGGTAGCCCTCGCCGTAGGTGAACGGCGCGAGGAAGGCGTTGTCCCGGGCGCTGTTGGCGTCGGTGTAGGGGCGCGTCCCGAAGAAGTGGGCGGCGCTGTTGATGAAGAAAGTCGTGTGGTGCGTCACGACGATGCGCAGCAGCACCGCGATGATCAGGTAGCCGACGAGGTTATGCTGGATGAGGCCCACCACGGCGGGGATGAGCGACACGACGGCCCCGATGAGGAAATGGTTCCGGTGCTGCCAGCGCAGGAGGGGGTCCTTCTCCAGGTCCGCCACGCCCTGGATGGGCGTCGCGCCGGCCTCCATGACCCAGATCCAGTGGGCGTACCAGAAGCCCCGGGTGGCGTTGTAGGGATCGTCGTCCTGGTCCACGTGGCGGTGGTGGATGCGGTGGCTGCTGGACCACTGGAGGACGGAGTTCTGGAAGGACGCCGCCGCGAGGCAGAGGAGGACGAACCGCACGGGCCAGGAGGCCTGGTAGGCCCGGTGGCTGAAGAGGCGGTGGTAGCCCGCCGTGACGCCCATGCCGATGGAGAACACCATCACCAGCAGCATGACCCACTCACCCCAGTGCACCCGGGAGTGCGCGAACTCCAGAGGCACAAGCACCATGGCGAGGCCGAGGGTTCCCAGGAGGAATGAAGTATTAAGAAGACTCCAACGTCGCTTATTTTCCACAAAGACTCCAGGGCCCCGGCCACGGGGTCCCTAATCATCGTTCAAGGCCCGGATTCCCACAACGCTTTCATCACTATCGGCAAATATTTGCAGATAGAGCGGACCACCAAGAGAAGAAGGGACCTAAAACCGGGCAGTTAATCAGCCATGCTGACGCGGTTCCGCCCATTGGCCTTGCTGATGTAGAGCCCCTCGTCCGCCCGGGCGATATACCAGGCGGGGCTGGTCTCGGGGGTCACCTGGGAGGTGGCCAGGCCGATGCTGATGGTGACCACCTCGGAGACGTCGGAGGCCTCGTGGGGGATGGCCCGGGCTTCCATGGCCTTGCGGAACATCTCGGCGGAGAAGGCGGCCTGCTCGGGGGTGGCCCCCGGGATGATGACGGCGAACTCCTCGCCCCCATATCGGGCAGGCAGATCATCGGCCCGCCGGAACACGTCCTTCATGACCTGGGCCACCGCCTGGAGGCAGGCATCCCCGGCCATGTGGCCATAGCGGTCGTTGTAGCGCTTGAAGTAGTCCACGTCGCCCAGGAGGAGGGTCAGGTAGCCTCCGGTGCGCCGGGCCCGGCGCACTTCGTTCTCCAGGGTCACGTCGAACTGGCGCCGGTTGAAGAGCCCCGTCAGGCCGTCCTGCATGGCCATCTCCTGGAGCTTGGCGTTCACCTGGGCCAGTTCCGCGGTGCGTTCCTCCACCCGGCGCTCCAGCTCCTGGTTGGCCTGCTTGAGCTCCTGGGCCTGCTTGAGGTTCTCGGCGTAGAGGCGGGCGTTGGTGATGGTCAGGGCGGCCCGGTCCCCCAGGTTCTGCAGGGCGGCCTGGTCCTCCACGGAGTAGGCGCGGCTGGAGCCGCCCTTCACCATGGTGATGGTGCCGATGGTGCTCCCCTCGGTGCGGATGGGGACGATGAGTAGGCTGTGGGCGCGGAAGTGTTCCAGGTAGGCGTGATAGTCCACAGGGAGCCACTCGCGGAGATCCTGCCAGGGGGCCTGCTCGATGCGCATGGCCTCCCCGGTCCCGGCCACCCGGCCCGGTCCCAGGACCTGTCCGGGCCCCAGGACCCCGGTCGCCATGGGCGCCAGGTTCTTGATGTCGGGCACGAAGGGCTCGCCGCCGATGTAGGACTGGGCCACCACGGCGGTGTGGAGGAGCCCGTCCTCGGCCACCAGGTCCAGGATGCACAGGTCCCCGAGGGAGGCGGACAGATGATGGGTGATGAGCCGCAGGGCCGCCTCGTAGTCGGGGCCCACCCCGGCCAGGGCCAGGGACACGGCGTTCTGGGCCTCGGCCCGCTTGAGGCGCGCGGTGGCCTCCATCTCGACCCGCTTGCGGCCCGTGATGTTGCCGGCGGTGATGAGCAGCCGGTCCACGCCCCCGATGGGCGTCCGGCGCATGTTCACCTCGAGCCACACCAGCTGCCCGCCCTTGGCCGGGCAGAGCCACTCGAAGGTCTGGGGGACGCCTTCGATGGCCTTCATGGCCCACTCGATGGCCACGTCCCGGGTGTAGGGCCAGATGCCCAGGCCCAGGTCGCCCAGGTCCATGGACAGGAGTTCCTGCTGGGTGAAGCCCAGCCACTCGCAGAGGCGGCGGTTCACGTCCAGCATCGAGCCGCTTTCCAGATCCTGGATGATGATCCCGTCATTGACGGAATCATAGATGGCCTGGAAACGCTGCTCGCTGAGGTACAGCTCGCTGGCGCCGTCGAGGGGCTCCGACGCCCCGGTCATCCGTTGCTCCGGCGTGCGGGTTGCACGTGCGTCAATCGTCCGTCCATTAGGGGGGCCCCGGGATATGCCCCATCATGACCGGAAGGGCATGGGAATTTCAACTTTCCAGAGCAGGGACGCCTTTCAGCCGCCCCAGGAACCGGTCCTTGCCCCGCCGGCACCACCGGCTGAACCGGCCCATGTAGAGGTAGATGACCGGCGTTGTATACAACGTCAGGATCTGGCTGAAGATGAGCCCCCCTACGATGGCCAGGCCCAGGGGGCGTCGCAGTTCGGCCCCGGCGCCCCGGCCCAGGGCCAGGGGGAGGCCCCCCAGCAGGGCGGCCATGGTGGTCATGGTGATGGGCCGGAACCGCAGGAGGCAGGCCTGGAAGATGGCCTCCTCCGGGGTGAGCCCGTCCCGGCGCTCGGCCTCGATGGCGAAGTCGATCATGAGGATGGCGTTCTTCTTGACGATGCCGATGAGCAGGATGATGCCGATGAAGGCGATGAAGCTCAGTTCCGTGCCGGTGATCAGGAGGATCACCAGGGCCCCCACCCCCGCCGAGGGCAGGGTCGACAGGATGGTCACCGGATGGATCAGGCTTTCGTAGAGGATGCCCAGCACCAGGTACACGGCCAGGAACGCCGCCAGGAGAAGCACCGGCTCGTTGGCCAGGGAGGCCTTGAAGGCCTGGGCCGTCCCCATGAAGTTGCCCCGCATGGTGCTGGGCAGGCGGATCTCGTCCCTGGCCTTCTCGATGGCGTTCACCGCGTCGCCGATGGCGACCCCGGGCGCGAGGTTGAAGGTCACCGTCACCGAGGGCAGCTGGCCCTGGTGGGCCACGGACAGGAGGGTCGTCTCCCGGGAGAACTTCGAGAAGGCCGAGAGGGGCACCAGGGCCCCCGTGGAGGACCGCACCTGGATCTTGTCCAGGGATTCGGGGTTCTGCCAGTGCTCGGGGGCCACCTCCAGCACCACGTGGTACTGGATGAGATCGGTGTACATGGTGGACACGGGCCGCTGCCCGAAAGCGTCGTAGAGGGTGTTGTCGATCATCTGCGGCGTCACCCCCAGGCGGGCCGCGGTGGGGCGGTCCACCACCACGTTGGCCTGGAGTCCCTGGTTCTGCTGGTCCGTGTTGACGTCCACCAGCTCCTTCAGGGTCCGCAGCTTCTCGTAGACCACGGGGGCCCACTGGAAGAGTTCCTTGGAATCGTCGCCCTGGAGGGTGTACTGGAACTGGGCGTTGCCGCCCCGGCCACCGATGCGGATGTCCTGGACGGGCTGGAGGAAGAGACTGGCCCCGGGGACCTTGGCCAGCTTGCCCCGCAGGCGGTTGACGATCTGGTCGGCACTCACGTTGCGCTGGTCCACGGGCTTGAGGGCCAGGAACATGCGGCCGGTGTTGGTGGTGCCGCCACCCCCCACCGAGCCCGAGGCGCCGCTGATCGCCGGGTCCTCCTGGACGATCTTCACGAAGTCCCGGAGGCGCAGCCGCATGGTCTGGAACGAGGTGGACTGGTCGGCCTGGATGCCGCCCATGATCCGCCCCGTGTCCTGCTGCGGGAAGAACCCCTTGGGGATGTTGTAGTACAGGATGCCGGTGGCCGCGGCGGTCGACAGGGCCACCATCAGGGTGGCGAACTTGTGTTTCAGGACCAGCGCGAGGCTCCGCTCGTACGCCCCCAGGATCCTGGCGAACCACCGCTCGGTGGCCAGGAACAGCCGCCCGTGGACCACCTCCCCCGGAGCCCGCAGGAGGCGGGCGCACATCATGGGGGTGGCCGTGAGGGAGACGACCATGGACATGAGGATGGACACGGACAGGGTGATGGCGAATTCCCGGAAGAGCCGCCCCACGATGCCGCCCATGAGCAGGATCGGGATGAAGACGGCGCAGAGCGAGATGCTGATGGACAGGACGGTGAAGCCGATCTCCTTGGCGCCCACCAGGGCGGCCTGCATGGGGCTCAGCCCCTTCTCCAGGTGCCGGGTGATGTTCTCCACCACCACGATGGCGTCNNGTCGTCCACCACGAAGCCCGTGGCCACGGTGAGCGCCATGAGGGACAAGTTGTCCACGCTGTAGCCCATGAGGTACATGACGCCGAAGGTCCCCACCAGGGACACCGGCACCACGACGCTGGGGATGAGGGTCGAGCGCCAGTCCCGCAGGAAGAGGANNACCACCAGGATCACCAGCCCCACGGAGATCATGAGGGTGCGTTCCACGTCCTTCACCGAGGCCCGGATGGTCTGGGTGGCGTCGAGCATCTCCTCGAACTTGACCGTGGGCGGCAGGGAGGCCCGCAGCTGGTCCTCGATGGCCCGGATGCGGTCCACCGTGTCGATGATGTTGGCTCCCGGCTGGCGGAACACCGGCATCATGATCGACGGCTTGCCGTTGGTGAGGCCTTCGCTGCGCAGGTCCTCCACGGAATCGCTGACCCGGGCCACGTCGTGGACGCGCAGGGCGGCGTTGGCGCTGAAGCGGATGACGAGATTCCCGTAGTCCTCGGCCTTGAGCATCTGGTCGGTGGTGTTGAGGATGCTGGACGTGTCCCCATCGACGATGGAGCCCTTGGGCTGGTTGACGTTGGCGGCCCTCAGCGTCGTGCGCACGTCCTCCAGGCTCAGGCCCCGGGCGTGGAGGGCGTAGGGGTCCACCTCCACCCGAACCGCGGGCAGGGCGCCGCCCCACACGAACACCTGGCCCACGCCCCGCACCTGGGACAGGCGCTGCTGCACGACCTTGGAGGCCAGGTCGTACATCTTCTCCCGGGGCACGATGTCCGAGGTCATGGCGAAGATCAG
>DBME01000057.1 GCA_002298155.1 Holophagaceae bacterium UBA706
CCCGCGATCTTGTACATGTTCGGGATGAAGAGCAGGAGGCCCTGGGAGGCCGTGAAGGACGTGGTCAGGGCACCGGCCTGCATGGCGCCGTGCACGGCGCCGGCGGCGCCGCCTTCCGACTGCATCTCCACCACCGCGGGAACGGTGTTCCAGATGTTCTTCCGGCCAGCGGCGCTCCATTCGTCGGAGAACTCGCCCATGTTGGAAGAGGGGGTGATGGGATAGATCGCGATCACCTCATTCAAGCGGTGTGCGACGGATGCCGTTGCTTCGTTACCATCCAAGGTAACCATGCGTCGTTCGGCCATGGCCTTCCTCCTACGTTTGTCGTTGGGACTATACCGACGTGGATATGGGTCTTTTTGGAGAAGCAGGGCCGAGTAGCCTAGAACATACTGCTTCGCACAAAGGGATATTATTCTTCAAATGGCTCATAATCAAGAGCCGTGGGTCGTTTTAGGGTGAGGTGTGTCGCAGGTTACACCCCCCTGTTCTTCTCAGGGCTAGACTTAATGCATCGTCCATATCCAGCGGTGAATGGGTTGGCAACACAGGCCTTCCGATTCGAAACCGCCCCAACTGACCGGAGGTCACCATGGAATTCAAGGACAGCCAGACCGCGAGGAATCTGCTAAAGGCCTTCGCAGGCGAGAGCCAGGCCCGCAACCGGTACACCTTCGCCGCCGGCATCGCCAAGGCCGAGGGTCTGGAGCACGTGGCCGCCGTCTTCGAGGAGACCGCCGCCAACGAGAAGGAGCACGCCCGCCTCTTCTACGCCCACCTGGCCAAGCTGGCCCCCTCCGCCCTGGAGATCACCGCCGGCTACCCCGTGGTGGCCGGAGACACCGCCGCCCAGCTCAAGGCCGCCTGCGAAGGCGAGAACGAGGAGTGGAGCGCCCTCTACCCCGAATTCGCCCGCATCGCCAAGGAGGAGGGGTTCAACGACGTGGCCCGCACCTTCGAATGGATCGCCAAGGTGGAGAAGGAGCACGAATTGCGCTTCCGCCGCCTCCTCGACCACGTGGTCAACGGCACGGTCTTCCAGCGCGGCGAGAAGATCTACTGGCGCTGCCGGGAATGCGGCCACATCCACGAAGGCCCCGCCGCGCCGAAGATGTGCCCCGTCTGCATGAAGCCCCAGGGCTGGTTCGAGCCGGTGGCTGAGAACTTCTAGGCGCCTGCCTTTCCGCGCTTCCGCAAAACCCCTGCGATGAATTATTTTTTTCATCGCAGGGGTCGTTTTTTTCTGAGACACCGGTCACTGCCGGGAGCGGGGATCCATGCGACCATGGGGAGCAAGGTTCCGAAGCCGCGAACTCAACCCGAGAGGCCCCCATGCTCACCTTGCCCCTGACCCAGGCCCTGACCTTCGACGATGTTCTGCTCGTCCCGGGCCCATCCGACGTCCATCCCAACCAGGTGGACCTGTCCACGAACCTCGTGTCCGGGGTGCGCCTGGGGATCCCCCTCCTGTCGGCGGCCATGGACACGGTGACCGAGGGCCGGCTGGCCATCGCCCTCGCCCAGCAGGGCGGCATCGGCATCATCCACAAGAACCTCCCCATCGAACGCCAGGCGGAGGAGGTGGACAAGGTCAAGCGCAGTGAGAGCGGCATGATCACCGACCCCATCGTGATCCGCCCCGACGCCCCCATCCGCGAGGCCGAGGCCATGATGGCCAAGTTCCGCATCTCGGGCGTGCCCGTGGTGGAGAACGGCAAGCTGGTGGGCATCCTCACCAACCGCGATCTGCGCTTCGAGACGCGCTGGGAGCTGCCCGTGCGCGAGGTCATGACCAAGGACCGCCTGGTGACGGTCCCGGTGGGCACGACCCTCCAGGAGGCCCGGGCCATCCTGCAGAAGCACCGCATCGAGAAGCTTCTGGTGGTGGACGACCTGGGCGCCCTGCGCGGGCTCATCACGGTCAAGGACATCCAGAAGTCCTCGGAATACCCCAACTCCTGCAAGGACCCCCAGGGACGCCTGCGGGTGGGCGCCGCCCTGGGCGTGGGCCCCGATCTCCTGGAGCGCGCCCGGGCCCTGGCCGCCGCGCGGGTCGACGTGCTCTGCCTGGACAGCAGCCACGGCCACAGCCAGGGCGTCCTGGACGCCCTGCGCCGCCTCAAGGAGGCCCTGCCCGACGTGCACGTCATCGCCGGCAACGTCGCCACCTACCAGGGCGCCCGTGACCTCTGCGCCGCCGGAGCCTCGGCGGTGAAGGTGGGCATCGGCCCCGGCTCCATCTGCACCACCCGCATCGTCACCGGCGCGGGCATGCCCCAGATCACCGCCATCCTCGAGGCTTCCCGGGCCTGCCGCGAGTTCGGCGTGCCCTGCATCGCCGACGGCGGCATCAAGTTCTCCGGCGACGTGGCCAAGGCCCTGGCCGCGGGCGCCGACAGCGTCATGATCGGCAGCCTCTTCGCGGGCACCGACGAGGCCCCCGGCGAGACCATCTTCTACAGCGGCCGCACCTACAAGTCCTACCGCGGCATGGGCAGCATGGGCGCCATGAAGGCCGGTTCCAAGGACCGCTACTTCCAGGAGGGCAAGGACGACACCAAGCTGGTCCCCGAGGGCATCGAAGGCCAGGTCCCCTACAAGGGCCGCATGATCGACCTCGTCTCCCAGCTCGTGGGCGGCCTGCGCGCGGGAATGGGCCTCGTGGGCGGCCGGAACATCCCCGACTTCCAGCAGAAGGCCACCTTCGTCCAGATCAGCTCCGCCGGCCTGCGGGAAAGCCACGCCCACGACGTGATGATCACGAAGGAAGCGCCGAACTACCGCATGGACTAGCTACTACCCCTGCACGAGCCGCTCCCGGCGTGCTTTGAGCAACCGGTCACGAAGCTTGGCGGCTTCCTCGAACTCCATCTTGCCGGCATGGGCCTTCATGCGGGCCTCCAGCTTGGCGGCCTCCCGCTCGAACTCCCGGTCGGTGAGGTAGAGAAGCGGCTCTTCGGCAGCCCGGTCTTCCTTGGGGATGTTGATGAATTCCCGGGCTAGGGCCTCGCCCATGACGTCGTCCAGCTGGCGCTTCACCGTCTCGGGGGTGATGCCGTGGTCGAGGTTGTGCTGGACCTGTTTCTGGCGCCGGCGCTCGGTTTCGGAGATGGCCCGGTTCATGGAGTCCGTCATGCGGTCGGCGTAGAGGATGGCCTTGCCGCTGATGTGGCGCGCAGCGCGGCCGATGGTCTGGATGAGGCTCCGGGCGCTGCGCAGGTAGCCCTCCTTGTCCGCGTCCAGGATGGCCACGAGGCTCACCTCGGGCAGGTCCAGGCCCTCGCGCAGGAGGTTGATGCCGATGAGCACGTCGAAGACGCCCCGGCGCAGGTTCTTCAGGAGCTCCACCCGCTCCAGGGTGTCGATCTCGCTGTGGAGGTACTCTGCCTTGACGCCCAGTTCCTGGTAGTAGGAGGTGAGCTGCTCCGCCAGCTTCTTGGTGAGCACCGTCACCAGGACCCGCTCGTCCCGGGCCACGACCTTGCGGATCTCCTCCAGGAGGTCGTCCACCTGGGTGCCCACGGGGCGCACTTCCACGGCCGGGTCCACCAGGCCCGTGGGGCGCACCACCTGCTCCACCACCACGCCACCCGACTGCCCCAGCTCGTAGTCGCCGGGGGTGGCGCTCACGAAGACCAGCTGCTTGACCCGGCCTTCGAACTCCTCGAAGCGCAGGGGGCGGTTGTCCAGGGCCGCGGGAAGGCGGAAGCCGTAGTCCACCAGGGTGCGCTTGCGGGACTGGTCGCCCAGGTACATCCCGTGGAGCTGGCCCGTGGCCACGTGGCTCTCGTCCATGAAGAGGACGTAGTCCTCGGGGAAGTAGTCCAGCAGCGTGTGGGGAGGCTCTCCGGGGCTGCGCCCGTCCAGGAAGCGGGAATAGTTCTCGATGCCCGAGCAGTAGCCCATCTCCTTCATCATCTCGATGTCGTAGATGGTGCGCTGGTGCAGCCGCTGGAGTTCCACGATGCGCCCCTCGGAACGGAAGGTCTCCTCCCGCTCCTCCAGCTCCGCCTTGATGTCCACGATGGCGGCCTTGAGCTTGTCCTCGGGGGTCACGTAATGACTCTTGGGCCAGATGGTCAGCTCCTGGAGGTTCTCCAGCACCACCCCGCGCAGGGGGTCGATGCGGGAGAGGCGCTCGATCTCGTCCCCGAACAGCTCGATGCGGTAGGCCTCGTCCTCGTAGGCGGGGTAGACCTCCACCACGTCCCCCCGCACCCGGAAGACGCCCGGTTCGAAGGCCATCTGGTTGCGCGCGTACTGGATGGCCACCAGGTCCCGCAGGAGCATGGCCCGTTCCCGTATCCCGCCCACCTTGAGGTTCACCGAGAGGTTCAGGTAGCTGCCGGGATCGCCCAGGCCGTAGATGCAGGACACGGACGCCACCACGATGGTGTCCCGGCGCTCCAGCAGGTTGCGGGTGGCCGAGAGCCTCAGCTTCTCCAGTTCCTCGTTGATCTTGGCGTCCTTGTCGATGAACAGGTCCCGCTCGGGGACATAGGCCTCGGGCTGGTAGTAGTCGTAGTAGCTGACGAAGTATTCCACCGCGTTCTCGGGGAAGAACTGCTTGAACTCCGAGAAGAGCTGCGCCGCCAGGGTCTTGTTCGGCGCGAAGATCAGCGCCGGCCGCCCCAGGCGCGCGATGGTGGAGGCCATGGTGAACGTCTTGCCGCTGCCCGTGACGCCCAGGAGGGTCTGGAAGCGGTCGCCGGCCTCGATGCCCCGCACCAGCTGCGCGATGGCCTCCGGCTGGTCACCGGCGGGTTCGTAGGGGGCATGGAGCTTGAAGGGGATCGGCTTGGCCATGGCCCCCAGTCTACCCCAACCTAGCGAACAATTGGCGAATCATGACCAAAAATGACAAGGAA
>DBME01000098.1 GCA_002298155.1 Holophagaceae bacterium UBA706
TCCCCCCGCCCCCTCCACGCCCCTCAAGTGGACCCTCCCCAAGGGCTGGACTTCCACCCCGGGTAGCGGCATGCGCTTCGCCACCCTCAATCCGCCGGGCGGCACCAAGGCCGAGGTTTCCGTGGTGTGCCTGTCCGTNNGGCGGCGAGCTGGCCAACGTCAACCGCTGGCGCGGCCAGATCGCCCTGCCCCCCATCGACGAGAAGGCCCTGGCCGCGGCCCGGATCTCCGTGAAGTGCAAGGCGGGCGTCGTTTCGGTCTTCGATTTCACCGGCCAGGGGGCTCCCCCCAGCCGCATGGTCACCGGCACCCTCGTCACCCAGGATGGCAATTCCTGGTTCCTCAAGCTCACCGGCGACGCGGACCCCGTCGGCAAGGCCCGGCCCGACTTCATGAAGTTCCTGGAGACCCTGCACCTTGATTAAGACCTACGCCCTACGCTTCTGGAATGGCCTGGCTTCCATGCAGGTCACCATCGTCTCCATGGCCCTGCTCATGGCCCTGGTCTTCCTGTGCACCCTGGCCCAGACCGATCTGGGGACCTTCGGCGCCGTACACGTCTATATGCGCTCCTGGCTGGTCGTGCGCCACTTCCCGGGCATCCCCTTCGGCGTGCCGGTCTTCCCGGGCGGCGCCCTGGTGGGGCTCGTCCTGGTGCTCAACCTCACGGTCGCCCTCATCAAGCGCGTGGACTGGAACTTCAGCAAGAGCGGCCTCTGGATCACCCATTTCGGCCTGATCCTCCTGGTGGCCGGTGAATTCTCCACGGGCGCCTTCCAGGTCGAGACCAACATGGCCATCGACCAGGGCGAGACCGTCAACTACCTGGTCAGCCCCCGGGATTTCGAACTGGCCGTCACGGACGTCACGAACGCCGGCCATCCCGAAGTCTTCAGCATTCCGGAATCCATGCTCAAGCGGAAGGAAGTGGCCATCCCCGACACGCCCCTGACCTTCCGCATCAAGGCCTACTACCCCAACTCCACCCTGGCCCGCCTGGCTCCCGGCGATCCGGCGCCCCTGGCCACCATGGGCGTGGGCGCGGGCGTCAAGGTCACCGAAGCCCCCCTGGCGGCCACGGAGACCGAGGCCAACATGGTCTCCGCCATCATCGAGCCCGTGGCCGGCGGCCAGAGCTACGGCAACTGGCTGGTGTCCAACGGCATCGGCGCTCCCCAGACCTTCATGCACGCGGGGCACACCTATGCCCTGTCCGTGCAGAACCGCCGCTACTACCTGCCCTACTCCCTCACCCTCAAGAAGTTCAGCCACGACGTCTACCCCGGCACCGACATCCCCAAGAACTTCTCCAGCCTGGTGCACATCTCCAACCCCGGCACCGGCGAGGAGCGGGATGTCCTCATCTACATGAACCAGCCGCTTCGCTATGAGGGCCGCGCCTTCTACCAGGCCAGCTTCGGCAAGGGAGACACCCAGTCCATCCTCCAGGTGGTCAAGAACCCCGGGTGGCTGATGCCCTACATCTCCTGCACGCTCATCACCCTGGGCCTGCTCCTCCATTTCGGCTTCACCCTGCGCCGCTCCATGCGGCGGCGCTCAGAATCCCTGCAGGTGACCGCATGAACTTCAACCGTCTCGCCAAGTGGCTCCCGGCGGTGCTTGCCCTGGCCGCCACCCTGTTCTTCATGGTCCCGCCCCGCCCCGTGCGCGGCATGAACGTGGAGAAGTTCTGCCGCATGCCCGTGCTCGAGGGCGGCCGCGTGAAGCCGCTGGACTCCGTGGCCCGCAATGCCATCCTGGTCATCCAGGAGCGCCAGCGGGTGAGCTTCGAAGGCCGCTCCCTCAGCCCCGACGAGTGGATCCTGGACGTCATGTTCCGCCCCGCCGTCGCCGACAGGCAGCCGATCTTCAGCATCGACGACCCGGATGTCCTGGGCCTCATGGGCATGGCCCAGAGTTCCGAACGCCGCTTCAGCTTCGAGACCATCGCCCCCCACCTGGAGGAGGTCGCCAAGCAGGCCCAGACCGCCATGGGCATGGAGGCCGTGAAGCGCACCCGCTTCCAGGCCGCCGTGGTCAAGCTCTACGAGCGGCTTGAGCGCTACCACCGCCTGCGCAACTCCATCCAGCTCATGGGCACCCCCGGTCTCTACATGGAAGTCCAGACCCTGCAGGATCCCGAAGCTCCCGGCCGGCACCAGGCCCTTACGGAGCTGGCGCTCTTCCGGCCCCTGCCCCCCCTCGCGGGCGAGAGCCCCGACGCCTGGAGCTCCGTGGGTGAGGCCCTGGACAAGGCCTCCCTGGGCTCCATGCACCCTGGCCTCATTCCCCTGGCCCGGGCCGGCGCGGCCTATACCATCGGCGACGCGGCCTCCTTCAACGCCGCCACCGACGATCTGGCCCACCTGGTGAGCAACGCCCGGCCCGAGGCCCTCAAGGTCGCCGAGAGCGAGCTGCTCTTCAACCGCGTGGAACCCTTCTACGTGGGCATGTTCATCTACCTCCTGGCCCTGGGCGGGATCTTCTTCTCCTGGCTGGGCATGCGCGAGTTCTTCCAGGAAGGGGCCTTCTCCTTCCTGTGGGGCGCCGCCATCATCCACACCCTGGGCCTGATCTCCCGGATCGTCCTCCAGGGCCGGCCTCCCGTCACCAACCTCTACTCCTCCGCGGTCTTCGTGGGCTGGGGCGCGGTGATCCTGGGCATCATCCTGGAGAAGATGTACAAGAAGGGCTTCGCCACCGCCGTGGCTGCCGTCGCCGGCGCCTCGTCCCTGGTCATCGCCCACCACCTGGCCATGGAAGGCGACACCATGGAGATGATGCGGGCCGTGCTGGACTCCAACTTCTGGCTGGCCACCCACGTCGTGGCCATCACCATCGGCTACAGCGCCACCTTCCTGGCGGGCATCATCGCCATCTTCTACACCTTCCGGAAGCTCTTCTCCACCGAGGACGATCCGGCCACCACCAAGGCATTGGTGGACATGACCTACGGCATCATCTGCTTCGCCCTGCTCTTCAGCTTCGTGGGCACGGTGCTGGGCGGCATCTGGGCCGACCAGTCCTGGGGCCGGTTCTGGGGCTGGGATCCCAAGGAGAACGGCGCCCTGCTGATCGTGCTCTGGAACGCCATCATCCTCCATGCGCGCTGGGCGAACTACGTGGAGGAGAAGGGCATCATGGCCATGGCCATCTTCGGCAACATCATCACGAGCCTCTCCTGGTTCGGGGTGAACATGCTGGGTGTCGGCCTGCACTCCTACGGCTTCACGAGCGCGGCCTTCGCATGGCTCTTCTCGTTCATCGGCTCCCAGGTCGTGCTCATCGGGCTCTGCCTGCTGCCGGCCACGTTCAAGCTCAGCTCCAAGTCCTGAGCCGCGTCCCGGCGAACAGAAAAGCGGCCCCTTCGGGGGCCGCTTTTCGTTATGGGTTGGACATTTCGGTCCCAACAAGTCTTCCCCGCCGGGGGCTGCGTTCGGATC
>DBME01000436.1:0-131 GCA_002298155.1 Holophagaceae bacterium UBA706
CCGATGGCCTTGGTCGTGAAGAAGGGGTTGATGGCTTGGGTCAGCACCTCCTGCGTCATGCCGATGCCATCGTCCTCCACCGTGACCTCGACCTGATCCGCGCCCAGGTTGCGGGTGCGGAAGGTGAGGGT
>DBME01000436.1:214-6390 GCA_002298155.1 Holophagaceae bacterium UBA706
CCTGCCGTTGGCTGGGCGTCTGCCGTGAGAAGGCGAGGAGGCGCTTGACCATGTCGCCGCCACGGATGGCGGCATCACGGATCGTCTCGAGGGACCGGTGGAGGGGGCTATCGGTTGGAAGGCTGGCCAGGTGGGCGGAGGAAAGGGCCAGGATGGCTCCCAGGACATTGTTCATATCGTGGGCGACCCCGCCCGCCAGGGTGCCGAGGCTTTCCATCTTCTGCACTTGTGACAACTGTTCCTGCAGCGCGGCCCGCTCCGCCTCGGCGCGTTTGCGTTCCGTGTTGTCGCGGTTGAGGCTGAGGATGGCCCGCTGGCCGCGGTAGGTGATCACCGAGGAGTTGATGAGGAAGTGGATCTCCTCCCCCCGCTTGTTCTTCTGGATCGTCTCGAAATTGTGGTAGTGGCCGGAGGCCATCAGGGCCTGGAGCTGCGAATTCCCCTTGGGGACGTCCTTGGTGAGCTCCTTCAGGTCCAGGCCGACCAGCTCATCGTGATCAAAGCCGTAGATCTCGCATGCCGCCTGGTTGGCCTCCAGGATGAGCTCGGTCTCGGGCTCGAAGATGATGATGGGGTCCGTGGCCATTTCGAAGAGGTTCTGATAGTCCTCCGTGACCTGCCTGAGGGCCGCTTCCGCCGCCTTGCGCGCCGAGGAGTCCCGTGCCGACGCCACCATGAAGGTCTGGTCTCCGAAGTGCACGTGGCGGACCTGCACTTCCACCGGGAACCTCGAACCATCCTTGCAATGGTGCCATGTCTCGAAGGTGAGGCCCTTGGGCGTGGCCCGGGTCTCCTCCACGTGGCGGTCCCAGAGGTAAGGGTTGGCATCCGGGTCCACCGCATCCACGTTCAGGCCGCGCAGTTCCTCCCGGGTGTAGCCCAGCTGAAGACAGGCGGTCTCGTTCACATCCACGATGCGCCGGGTGCCGGGATCGATGATGAAGATGCTGTCGGCGGTCTTCTCCATGAGGGTTCGGCTGAGCAGGAGTTCCTCGGCCTCCCGGAGGTGGGCGAGGTGTTCCTGGGCGTCCTGCCCAATCGCCTGTTCCGTAATGTCCTGGTCGGTCCCGAAGCTGCGCACCGGGCGCCCCTCTGCATCCCGCTCCGTCAGGATGAGGGTGCGCAGATGCCGGACCCCCACCNNCCTCCGGGGAGGATGATGCGGTAGGTCTTGGTGGAACGCCGGTTGTCGCTCTCCAGATGATGCGCATAGAACATGCTGACCCGGTCGCGGTCATCCGGATGGAGCTCCGCCAGGAACGCCGCCAGATCCGGAGGGGGCGTGCCCGGCTCCCTGCCGTGGATGCGGTACAGCTCATCGGACCACCAGATCTTTCCCGTGCGGTGGTCCTCCTCCCAGTGGCCCACGTGGGCGAGCGCCTCCGCCTCCTTCAGCCGGGCTTCGCTGATGCGCAGGGCCTGTTCGGCCTGATCGCCAGAGGGTTTCGACATGGATTTCAGGCCGCGGAGGACGGAGGAGGGGGGAAATCTGAGCCATCCTACTACGGAAGGTGAGCAATAAGGTGCTTATTCCCGTGGTATGCTTTGAGGCATCCCCTTTTGCGCATTATTTCCCCATCCGTGGCCGCATCGGCGTTTAAGGCCTGCCCCCACGCGCGCCCGTTTTCGAGGATCCCAGATGATCGCAATAATTAGGCTGATGGTTTACGTCGGGTTGATCCGATGGTCCATTGAGGATTCCCACCCGCTCGCCTGCGCCATCATCCACGCGCTGGTCGTCTCCGTGACGGCGGTCATGTTCGCAGCCTCCGCGGATATCGATTTCCTGCGTTTGGGCGTCGTCGCAGGAATCGACTTCGCCGCGACTCTGGTGGTGTTCTGGCTGCTTGGGAAACTCGATGGCTCCTGGCTCTGGTGGATCCTGATGATCATCGGAATCCCCCTGCTGGTCCTCGTCTAGCCAACCGCCCGGGTCCATGAACACCAGCCAGGCACGACCTGCCTGGCACGGCGACCCGGCTTCCCGGTGATCACTCCGATACCTTGAAGCCCGAATGGGTGCGCTTCGCTTCGTACATCGCGGCGTCCGCCTTCTGGATCAGTTCGCCGGCGGTTTGGCCGTTTTTCGGGAAGAGTGAAATGCCGATGCTGGCCTTGATGGACAGGGTGATTTCCGCTCCGCCCACCTGGATTTTGCATGGCGCCTGGAGCGCCTCGATGAATTTCAGGGAGATCAGGGTGGCATCCGCCTCGTCCCGGATCGCCATCAGGAGATACATGAACTCGTCACCGCCGTGGCGGCTGATCGTATCGTCGCTGCGGCTGTGTTCCTGGAGCCGGTCCGCCACGGTCTTCAGGACGATATCACCGGTGTCATGGCCATACGTGTCGTTGATCTTCTTGAAATCGTCCAGGTCCAGGAAAAGCACGGCCAGATTCCACGCATGGCGATGCGCCTGGGCCAGGCCGTGCTCCAGCCGGTCCAGGAACAGGGCGCGATTGGGAAGACCGGTCAGGTGATCGTGGAGGGAAGCATGCCGATCCTTCTCTCCCTGCCCGATGGCCTGGGCCAGTTCCTCCTCGAGCAGACCCCGATCCTTGACCTCCTCCTTCAGGGCCTGGTTGACGTCCGCCAACTGCTCGGACGCCTCATGGACCTTTTCCTCCACGGCCACGGTCTGTCCGAGGGCCCGTGCCAATCCCGGGCCGGGGTTGCGCTCCTCGAGCTCCAATTTGAGGGAGGTGTTGACGGAGGTGAGGTCCACGGCGCAATCCTCCACCAGGTCCTTCACGCGCTCGTTCTTCCCGAGCAGCTGATCCAGGGTCCCGGCCGGCTTGAGCCCGGAGGCTGTCGGTTCCTTCTGCGTGGCATCCGGGCCGGTTCCCATGGGCGGGCTCCTTTGGAATCGCCCCTGGATCCCTGTAGGCAGGGAGGGGCACCATCCTCTAGGCAAGGCCTGGGCCATTGAACAAGGGTAAATAATTCAACAATTGGGTTAAGCCAATCGCGCGAGGGGGTTCCGGGGACATCAATCTGATCGACCTAGCCCTCCTGCTCCACGAACACGAGCTTGCCAGTATCGAAGCCCAGGCTCTTCGCCTTGTCGATAAGCTCGCGCTGCTTGGCGGGGTCCATTTTCGGCGTCCGGGACAACAGCCACAGGTAGGACCTGTCAGGGCCCGCCACCAGGGCGTACTGGTAGCCATCCCGGTCCAGGTCGAGGATCACGTAGGCGCCGTAGAACGGCCCGAAGAAGGAGACCTTCAGATACCCCTCCCCGGGAGTCCGGACGAAGAAGGCCTTTCCCGTGGCCTCCTTCCAGGCCTGCTTCTGAGGCGACCAGCCGCGGTTGACGACCTTCAACCCGCCATCCGGCCGCGGGCTGTAGGTCGCGGAGACCCGGGTCAGGCCCCGTTCGAAGGAATGGTCGAGGCGTGCGATCTCGTACCACGTCCCCTGGTATCTGACTGCATCAAAGCCCGTTACAGGCTGGACGCCCTTCGGGATGCCGACGCAGGCCATGGCGAGGAGAAGGGAAAGGACGGTGGGGAGGAACAGGAGGGAACGTCTCATGGGCTAAGTATCCTCCTTATCCACGCACGGGCTTTTTTTCGAACAGGTAATGGCTCACGAACCAGGCCTCGCCCCTGCCCGAGCCGAACAGTTCGGCGCAGGCCATGAAGAACACCCGCCACTGCACCAGACGCCGGAGGGCCTCCCCGGTTCCATAGGTCGCCTGGAACAGGGCCAGCGCCGTGTCCTTGCCGGCGTCCAGCCGCTGGAGCCACGCGTTGGCCGTGGCCTCGTAGTGGCGTCCGTCGACCCGCCAGTGGGAGAGGATATGCAGGTCCTTCTGGAAGTAGAGCAGGGTGTGGTCCGAGGGCATGATGCCACCCGTGAAGAAATGCTTCGCCATCCAGTCCGTCTCGTCCCGCACCTCGAAGGGGTAGGCGTGGTCCCGGTGGGTGAAGATGTGCACGAAGAGCTTGCCCTGGGGCGCGAGCCAGGAGGCGATGCGGCCCAGGAGGACCTCGTAGTTCCGCATGTGCTCGAACATCTCGACGCTCACCACCCGATCGTAGCCCCGGGCCGGGGGATCGAAGACATTCATGTCGGCCGTGAGCACCTGCAGGTTGCCGAGCCCGCGCGCCTGGGCCCGGGCCAGGATGAATTCCCGCTGGGGCGCGGAATTGGATACCGCCGTAATCCGGGAATCCGGGAAGTGCTCGGCCATCCAGAGCGACAGGGACCCCCAGCCGCAGCCCAGCTCCAGGATCTCCTGACCGTTCCGCAGCTCCGCCCGCTCGCAGGTGAGGGCGAGCATCGCCGCCTCCGCCTCGTCCAGGGAGACCGCGCCCGGCAGCCAGAGGCCGCTGCTGTATTTCAGGTGCCTGCCCAGCACCAGCTCGAAGAATGCCGGCGGCAATTCGTAATGCTGTTCATTGGCGTCCGCCGTGTGGATGGCGACGGGGCTCTCCCGCAGGGTCCCGAGGAACTCCATGAAGCGGCCCTGGGAACCTTCCAGCCCTCCGGCCCCCTCCGCTTCCAGGCGCCTTCTCAGGAGGCGGCGGATACCCGCCCGCACCACGGCATCGGGAATCAGGTTCATCTCCAGCACGGCGTCGAGCATGTCAGCCTCTCCTCGGGAACCAGGGGATGAACGCGCTGGTCGCGCGCTGATAGCGCCGGTAGGCCTCGCCCCGGCTGGCCAGGGCCTGCTCCTCGGTGGCGGGTATCCCGGTGACCCGCAGCAGGAAGAACAGGATCAGCAGGGGGCTGGCCACCGTGGACCAGCCCATGGGGGAGGGCAGGGCCACCAGGCAGCACCCGGCCCAGGCCAGCCACTGGAAGAAGTAGTTGGGGTGGCGCGAATAACGCCACAGCCCAACATCGCAGACCCGCCCCGGGTTCTCGAGCCGGAAACGGCGGAGCTGCGCGTCGGCGAGGCCCTCCCCGGTCAGGGCCGTTGCCCAGATGACGGCCCCCGCCCAGGCCACCCCCGCGATGCCCGGCCGCGCATCGAGGCAGGCCACGAGGAAGGGCCAGGCCAGGGCCAGGTCCAGCAGCCCCTGGAACAGGAAGAACCCCAGGAACTTGAGCCGGATGTTGCCGCCCCAGCGGCGCTTGAGGCTGGTGTAGCGCGCATCCTCGGCATGGCCCGCGGCGCGGAGGGCGAGGTGGAGGCCCAGCCGCAGACCCCACAGCCCGCCCAGCACGCCCACCAGGGTGCGCCGCAGCGGGTCCCCGGGTCCCAGGGCCGCGAAGAGCACGGCGAGGGTCCCCATGCCGAACCCCCAGGCCACGTCCACCCACCCGGCGTTGTCGGTGCGGAGCAGGACCACCCAGGCCCCCAGGAACAGGACCACCATCGCCAGGGCCCCCCAGGCCAGGAGCTGCGCCATGGCCGTCATGCCCTCCCCCGCCGGAACAGGAGCTGGGCGTCGCCGATGTGCCGCTCCGCGAAGGCTCCTTCGCAATAGGCCAGGTAGTAGTCCCAGGTGCGCAGGAACCGCGCGTCGAAGCCCAGGTCCCGCACCTCGCCCCTGCGCGCCAGGAACCGCTCGCGCCAGTGGTGGAGGGTACGGGCGTAGTGGGGGCCGATCTCCTCCAGGTGCTCCAGGGCGAGGCTGGTGACCCGCGCGGTGCTGCGGAGGATCTCCGCCACGGAGGCCAGCTCCGCCCCGGGGAAGATGTACTGCTGGATCCAGTCCGTGCCGCGGACGTAGGTGGGGAAATGCTGTTCGTTCATGGTGATCGTCTGGAGCAGGAACATCCCGCCGGGGCGCAGGAGCCGCTCCACCGCCCCGAAGAAGGCATCGTAGTAGCGCAGGCCCACCGCCTCGAACATCTCGATGCTCACGGCCTTGTCGAAGGAGCCCCGGAGGTGGCGGTAGTCCTCCTGGAGCAGCGTGATCCGGTCCTCCAGCCCGCGGTTGCGGAACAGCTCCGCCGCCGCGGCGTGCTGCTCCGTGCTGATGGTGGTGGTGGTCACCCGGCAGCCGAAGTGCTCCGCGGCGTGGGCGGCGAAGCCGCCCCAGCCCGTGCCGATCTCCAGGAGGTGATCGCCCGGCGCGAGCTTCAGCTTGCGGCAGATGACCTCGTACTTCCTCGCCTGGGCCGCCTCCAGGCTGTCCCGGTCTGTCTCGAAATAGGCGCAGGAGTAGGCCATCGAGTCATCCAGGAAAAGCCGGTAGAAGGCGTTGCCCAGGTCATA